>CAXTTB010000054.1:6688-12837 GCA_964246905.1 uncultured Acetobacteraceae bacterium
CGTGCACTCGCGGCTCGGTTGCTGTGGCATCATTGGCGTTGTTTGACGGGTCGCCCCAGCTTCGACGACGTGCCGCCTGTCGCGGCGCTTGCCAGTCCGGGCTGAACCTACGTCCGGTTCAGGCGAACCTCGACACACGGACGCTGCAAGGAAATGGTGCCCAGGGGCGGAGTCGAACCACCGACACTGCGATTTTCAGTCGCATGCTCTACCAACTGAGCTACCTGGGCCTCGGCCGGACATAAGCGGGTCCGACAACGCCGCTTGCTACCCCAGCCGGTCCCGCGGATCAAGCCCGGCTGGCGGCTCAGCCGCGAGATAAAGCGCCGGTCCCGATGCTGCTGTCCGGTGGGTCCTCGTCCAGCTCCGGCGGCGGGCCGGGGATCGCGTAGGCGCCGCCGAACCAGCGGCCCAGGTCCACGTCCGCGCAGCGGGCCGAGCAGAACGGGCGAACCCGGGCCGCTGCCGCGTCTCCAGCCAGGACGGGCTTGCCGCAGATCGGACAGGGTTGCGCTGCGGGCTTCGGCGATGGTGCGTCAGGCACGGGCTGTCCTTTCAATCGCAGTGCGGCCCGCCGGCAGCGACGGGTCGGACGCCACAATCAAGGGACGCCCGGTGCGCCGCGCAAGGTCGGGCAGGGCAACCGGGTCCTGCGCCAAGGCCGCCGCGACGTCCGGGGCGGCGCGCAGCCGGAACGCCGCCGCAGGCTCGGCTACGGCAGCCTGCATGATCGCTCGCAACGCCGACAAGCCCGCGGCGTGGGGGCCACTCAGCAGCTCATGCAAGGGCGGGTGGACGCGGGGGCGCATGACCTCCGCCAGGCCCAACGCCGAGAAGCCGAGGAAACGCGGCCGCAGGGGATCGCCTGCCAGTGCCTGCGCGAAGTCCGCCGCCAGCGCGGCCCGCTGCCGCACGCCTAGCCCGGCCACATCGACAACGATGGCGCCGGACAGGTTGCGAAGGCGGATCTGCCGGGCCAGGGCGGGCAGCATGGCGCGGTTGGCCGCGATTTGCGCCGCATGTTTCGGCCGCCGGTCGGCGCTGGCACTGCCGGCGTCCACGTCGATGGCGACCAAGGCGGGCGTGGGATGGATGCTGGCGCTCATGCCGCCGGGCAGCTCGACGCCGGGGTCGGCCAGCGACTCGATCCAGCCAGCCAGCGCGTCGTCCAGCACGGCCCCGACCGTGAGCCGCTCGCCCAGCGCCGGGCGGAGTGTTGCGGCCATGCCGAAATCGTCGATCCGTATGGGCGCCGCGGGATGCAGGGCGGCCAGCCGTTCCACCGCGCCGGGTCCACGGGCCAGCAGCGCCGGCGGCCCGGCGCCGGCCCGGGCACGGTCGGCGTCGCTGACGTGGGCGCTCAGGCGCGGTCCCTTGCCGCCTTGGGCCGACCGGGTAATTCGCACGGCCACCGCCATGCCGTCCGACACCGCGTCCGCGCCCTCGCTGTCCGGCAGGAAACCCTCCGCGTCCGGCAACGCCACGAAGGCGCCGGCCATGGCGGGCACGCGGGCGGTGACGCGGCCGCGAAGCAGGTCGCCCACCCCGTCCGGACGGCCCGGGCGCCACAGCGCATAGTCGATCAGCCCGGCATCCCCCGCCACCGCCACCCGCAGCTCACCCGGGCTGCACGCGACCAGGATGCGCGCGCTCACGGCACGGGGTAGCCGCGTCCGCGCAGCAGTTGCGCCGCCTCGAACAGCGGCAGGCCGACCACGCCGGTGTAGCTGCCGGACAGGAAGCGGGCGAACCCGGCGGCGCGGCCCTGGATGGCGTAGCCGCCGGCCTTGCCCACCCCCTCGCCGCACGCCGCGTAAGCGTCAAGCTGCGCGGGCGCCAGGCGGGAGAACGCGACGACGCTGTCGGACAGGCGCTGGCCGGTCCGCCCGTCCGGCCCGATCAGCACGAGCGCAGTCAGCACGTGGTGGCGCCGCCCGGACAGCAGGGCCATGCAGGCGCGCACGTCCTCCTCGTCTGCCGCCTTGGGCATGATGCGGGTGCCGAGCGCCACGACGGTATCGGCCGCGAGGACGAAAGCGCCGGGTTCCGCCATCCGCGCCGCCTTTTCCAGCGCCATGCGCTCGGCGTAGCGGCGTGGTGCCTCGTCCCGACGCGGCGTCTCATCGATGTCCGGCGCCGCAACGCGGTCCGGGGTAATGCCGAGTTGCGCCAGGAGTGCAAGCCGGCGCGGGCTGGCGGAGGCGAGGACGAGCGGCGCGGACCCCGGCTGGACCATCGCCGGCCCGGTCAGCGCCGGGTTGCCGTCCAGGAACGGCCTATTTGAATCGGAATGTGATCCGGCCCTTGGACAGGTCGTAGGGCGTCATCTCGACGTTCACCCGGTCGCCCGCCAGCACGCGGATGCGGTTCTTGCGCATCTTGCCCGACGTGTGCGCCAGGATGCTGTGCTCGTTGTCGAGCTTCACGCGGAACATCGCGTTGGGCAGCAGCTCCAGCACCGTGCCGCTGAATTCGATCATGTCTTCTTTGGACATCAGCTTCCTTGAACTTATAAAAAGACTTGCGTTTGATTTCGAGGCGGAATGTGCGTATGCCCGTCCCGGCTATCAAGGCATCGGGCTTTGGCCCAGGCGCAGCGCGACGCTGCGCGCGTGCGCCTGCAACCCTTCGGCCTCCGCCAGCGCCACCGCCGCCGGGCCGATCTCGCCGAGTGCTGCGCGGTCCGCCGAAACCCATGTGGTGCGCTTCAGGAAATCGAACACCGACAAGCCCGAGGCGAAGCGCGAGGTCCGCCCGGTCGGCAGGACGTGGTTGGGGCCGGCCACATAGTCGCCGATGGCCTCCGGGCAGTTGCGGCCCAGGAAAGCCGCCCCGGCATGGCGGATGCGCCCGAACAGCGCCGAAGGGTCGGCCACCATGATCTGCAGGTGCTCGGGCGCGAGGTCATTGGTCAGCGCCGCGGCTTCTTCCCAATCGCGGGCCACGATGGCGGCGCCGTGGTCCCGCCAGCTTGCCCCGGCGATGGCATGGCGAGGCAGGGTCGGCAGCTCCGCCTCCACGGCGCGGGCGACGGCAGCGGCGAAGGGGGCGTCCGTGGTGATGAGGATGCTCTGCGCGGCCTCGTCATGCTCGGCCTGCGCCAGGAGGTCCACGGCGACGTGCCTCGGGTCGTTGTCGGCGTCGGCGAGGATGACGACCTCGGACGGCCCGGCGATGCTGTCGATGCCGACGCGGCCGAACACCTGGCGCTTGGCCTCCGCGACGTAGGCGTGGCGGGGTCCGACGAGGCGGGCCACGGCAGGAATGCGGGCGGTCCCGTACGCCAGCGCGGCCACGGCCGGCGCGCCGCCGACCCGGTAGATCTCGGTGACGCCGGCGCGCTTGGCCGCCGCCAGCACCAGGGGGTTCAGCATGCCGCCGGGGCAGGGCACGCACATGGCGATGCGGCCCACGCCCGCGACCCGGGCGGGCAGGGCGTTCATCAGCACCGATGACGGATAGGCCGCCTTGCCGCCCGGCACATACAGCCCTACGGCGTCGAGCGGCGACCAGCGCATCCCAAGGACCAGCCCAGCCGCGTCCTGCATCCGCAGGTCGGACGGCATCTGGGCGCGGTGGAACGCCTCGATCCGCTGCGCCGCGAGGTCCAGCGCGGCGGCGCGGTCCGGGGCGATGCCGGCGGAGGCTGCGGCGATCTCGTCCGCGGTGACACGCAAGGTCGTGGGCGTCAGCGTTTGGCGGTCAAAGGCCGCCGTGTACTCGCACAGCGCCGCGTCGCCACGGGCGCGCACGGCGGCGATGATCTCCGCCACCACGCCATCGACCTGCACGGCCGTGTCCCGGTCCAGCAGCAGGCTGCGGAACGCCTCGGAGAACCCGGCGTCCGCGGTCGAAAGCCGCCTCATGCCGCCCCAGGCGCAAGCTGCGCGGCGCGGAAGCGGGCGATCCAGGCGCCCACGGCCTCCGGCTGCGTCTTGAGCGCGGTGCGGTTCACGATCAGCCGGCTGGTGACGTGGGCGATCACCTCCGTCTCCTGCAGGCCGTTCGCCCGCAGCGTGTTGCCGGTCTGCACGAGGTCCACGATCAGGCGGGACAGGCCGAGGCCCGGCGCCAGTTCCATCGCGCCGTTCAGGTGCACGACCTCCGCCTGCACGCCGCGCGCCGCGTAGTGCCGCCGGGCGATGTTGGGGTACTTGGTCGCGACCCGGACGCGGGACCAGGTGGCGGGGTCATCGGCGCCCACGCTCGCCGCCGGCTCCGCCACGCTGACCCGGCACTTCCCGATGCCGAGGTCGAGCGGGGCGTAGATCTCCGGGTAGTCGAACTCCATCAGCACGTCGGCGCCGCAGATGCCGATGTGCGCCGCGCCGAACGCCACGAAGGTCGCGACATCGAACGGGCGGACTCGCACGATGTCGAGCGCCGGGTCATCGGTCGGGAAGCGCAGGCGTCCGCTGTCCTCATCGGCGTAGTCCGCGGCCGGGCGTATCCCGGCGCGTTCCAGCACGGGCGCGCATTCCCCGAGGATGCGGCCCTTGGGCAGCGCCAGGATGATGGGAAGCTGGGCCTCCGGCGCGAGGGACGCGGCCGGGAAGGGGGCGGTCATGCGGACTCCTGGCGGTGGCAACGTAGATGCGGAACGCTTGCCACTTAGCACCCGGCGACCGCCGCCGGAACCCTCAGCCAGGGATGCGTTCTATGTCCGCGCCGCACGCCGCGAGCTTCTGCTCCAGCGCCTCATAGCCGCGGTCGAGGTGGTACACCCGGTTCACCACCGTCTCCCCGCGCGCCGCCAGGCCTGCCAGCACGAGCGAGACCGAGGCCCGCAGGTCCGTCGCCATCACCGGCGCCCCTGATAGACGGCGCACGCCGCGCACGATGGCGCTGGCGCCGTGCACGTTGATGTTGGCGCCCATGCGGTTCAGTTCCGGCACGTGCATGAAGCGGTTCTCGAAGATCGTCTCCGTCACCATGGCGGCGCCTTCGGCCACCGACATCAGCGCCATGAACTGCGCCTGCATGTCGGTCGGGAAGCCTGGGTAAGGCTCCGTCATCGCGTCCGCGCCGCGCAGGCCGTTCTTCCGGCGGACCAGGAGCGCGCCGTCCTCTTCCGTCATCTCGACGCCCGCGCTCCGCATCGCGTCGGCGACCGCGCCCAGATGCGCCAACTGGCCGCCCAGCAGCCGGACCTCGCCCCCGGTGATGGCGGCGGCGCAGGCATAGGTGCCGGTCTCGATCCGGTCGGCGACGATGGGGTGCGCCGCGCCATGCAGCCGGGGCACGCCGTCCACCACCAGCGTGCCGGAGCCGATGCCGTCGATCTGCGCGCCCATGGCGACGAGGCAGGCGGCGAGGTCGCCGATCTCCGGCTCCCGCGCCGCGTTGGCGATCTCCGTCCGGCCCTCCGCGAGCGTTGCTGCCATCAAGAGGTTCTCGGTGGCGCCCACGGAGGCGAAGGGCAGCACGATCACCGCCCCGCGCAGCCCGCCCGGCGCGGAAGCGTGCACGTAGCCGCCCTCCAGGCGGATCACCGCGCCCATCTGCTCCAGCCCTTTGAGGTGCAGATCGACCGGGCGCGTGCCGATGGCGCAGCCGCCGGGCAGGGACACCCGGGCTTCCCGCACCCGCGCGAGCAGGGGGCCGAGCACCAGGATGGAGGCGCGCATCTTGCGGACGATCTCGTACGGCGCCTCCGTGTTGGAGATCGGGCCGCCGATCGACAGCGTGCGCCCGTCCGGCACGACGGCCGTGCCGTGCTGCGCGATCAGCGCCGACATGGTGGCGATGTCCGCAAGCCGCGGCACGTTGCCGAGCAGCAGGCGGTCGTCGGTCAACATGCCCGCCGTCATCAGCGGCAGGGCCGCGTTCTTGGCGCCGCCGATGGGCAGCTCGCCGTGCAGCGGGCGGCCGCCGCGGATCAGGATACGGTCCATTCGGCTTCCCCTACAGCCGCGGCAGCGAGACGCCGCGCTGGCGCATGTACTTGCCGGCCTTGTCGGCGTAGCTGACCTCGGGCGGGCTGGCCCCTTGCAGGAACAGGAACTGGCAGATGCCCTCATGCGCGTGAATGCGGGCGGGGAGCGGGGTGGTGTTGCTGATCTCGATCGTCACCTGGCCCTCCCATTCCGGCTCCAGCGGCGTCACGTTCACGATGATGCCGCAGCGGGCGTAGGTGCTCTTGCCCAGGC
>CAXTTB010000055.1:0-12766 GCA_964246905.1 uncultured Acetobacteraceae bacterium
GTGCCTGCACGCCGCCGAGCACCATCCAGGCCGGGGTGGCGTGGGCGAGCGGCTCGGCCGGCCCGGCGTCCCGGGCGCACAGCCGCGCCAGCCGGATGCAGGCGTCGGCGAACCCGGCATCCGCCGCCAGGCCGAACGCGGTGCGGCAGAAACCCAGCAGGAAGCCGAGCAGCCGGCGGCGGGAGGCCGGGTCCAGCTCCTCCGCCAAGTCGAGCGGGTCGGCGCCGAGGTCCGGAACCTCCTGCGTCGCGCCGGCGCCGAGCAGCGTGCCCTCCCTCGCAACGTCCGGCAGCCGCATGGCGGCGATGCGGAACGGCCCGGACGCGCCCTGGACCGCCACCGTGCCGTAGGGCGGCTTGACGCCGGGCGGCCCGGACGCCGCACCGTGCGGCACCGCCACCAGCGCCACGTCATCCCCAAGCAGGGCCGTCCGCGGCGGCAGGAGGTCGTGCGTGAGGTCGCGAAGCAGCATCGTCGGGGTCCCCGGGGCTGGCGGGTGGAAGGCGGGCGGATGGAAAGCGGGCGGGAGGAGGAATGCCGGGGCCGCCTGGCGGCGCGGCCCCGGGTCGTCGGCGGCCGGAGGATTAGTGGACCGTGAAGTAGCTTGACGGGTTCTGGTGGATGTCCTCGGCCTTCACGCCAACGAGAGTGATCGTCTCGTTGCCGAGCGTGATGACGGCGTTGCCGCCATGGTCCTGGACGTGCGCGGCGACATCGGCGGCGGAGCCGATCGACAGGCCGTTGATGTTTTGCTGGATCTGCAGCACGTCGCCCTGGTGGAAGCCCATCACGACGTTCTGGCCGCCGTTGCTGTTGAACACGAAGGTGTCGTGGCCGGGACCGCCGATCATGGTGTCGTTGCCCGCACCCGCCAGCATGGTGTTGTGGCCGGAGCCGCCGATCAGCGTGTCGTCGCCGCTGCCGGCGTGCAGCGTGTCCTGGCCGGCGCCGCCGATCAGCGTGTCGTGCCCGGTGCCGCCCTGCAGGTAGTCGTTGCCAGTGCCGCCGCTGAGGAAGTTGTGGCTGCCGCCTGCGATCAGCGTGTCGTTGCCGGCGCCGCCGAGCAGGGTGTCATGGCCCGACCCGTCGCTCGCGATGAAGTCGTCGCCGCCGCCGCCGCTCAGGCTGTTGTCATGGCCGCCGTCGAGGATGACATCATGCCCCGCCCCTGCATCGACCGTGTTGTGGTTGCCGAGCAGGTTGAAGAAGTCATCGCCGTTGCCGCCATGTGCCGTGTCGAAGCTGTGCGACATGAAGAACTGATCGTTGCCGGCAGTGCCGGTCAGCATGGCGTGATTTGAGGTATCAACGATGAAACTGCCACCGGGTATCGTCGCCATCTCGATCTCCTGTTTGGGGCTGCGCCGGGACTGCGGGGAGCCTCCGACCTACATAGGTTACAGGCTTACTCACAATTTCGTCAACTCGACTCTGGGTTGATTTTTCCAATTAATTAACAATTGATCCTGGTTCGCCCAGATGCACGGCGGAATAGCGGCTTTGTCACTCTCGACGAACGGGCGCGGGCCGCGTTGACGCGGCGGCAACGCCGGGCTGGCGCGGCGTGACGTTGGGGCGCGGCCCTCACGGCGCGGCGACGTGCACGTCCCAACGGACGAGTTCCCGGTCGGCCTCCGCCCGGCAGTTCTTCGGGCTGAACCGCGTGGCGAACAGCACGGGCGCCGGGCCGACCGTTTCGAAGTTGCGGTCGGCCGCCGCCGGGTCGAGCAGGGACGGGTAGGCGATGGGCGCGGCGTCGGCGCAGGTCCAGGCGCCCAGCCCGACCGCCGGCAGCAGCAACGCCGGGGCGGACCAACGCAGCAGGTTCGGGCTGGTGGCGTAGTACACGCCGCCGCCCTGCGCCCCGTCCAGCATCAGCGCGATGAACAGGCCGCTCTTTTGGTGGCGCACCAGGCTGGTGACGGGCCAGCGCAGGCTGCCCTGCCCCACCGGCGCGCAGACATGCGCCTCCGGCTGCGGCACGGGCCGGGCATAGGGGTCGGCGAACGCCACGGTGAAGCCCGCCCCGTCCCAGCCGCGCCAGGCCTCCGGCGTGTCGAGCGCCGCCGTGCGCAGCAGGCAGTTGCCGTGCCGCTGCGCCCGGGCCTGCGTCGCGAAGGCGAACATGTACTGCGCGCCCGCGAGCGTCACGATGTTGCTTGGGTTGAAGTAGCCGTGATGGCCGCGTTCGAGCTGGTCGTAGCGGTACGGCAGCGACGCCACCAGCGCCCGGCCCGGCACGCGCCCGAACGTCTGGCCGCCGTCGCGGGACACCGCCTCCGTGAGCGTGTTGTACCAGCAGTCCATGTAGCGCCGGCTGGGGCACAGGGCGGGGCGGCGGTTGCCCTGGAACTCGTTGTGCACCACGGCCCAGATCGTGCGCCCGTCCGGCGTCCAGGGGCTGGCGATCCAGGCGCGGTCGTTGAAGGCGGCGGGGTCGTCGCTGTTCGCGCCCTGCATCACCACGGGGCAGCGGTGCGCGAGGTGCAGCAGGTCCGTCCCGGTCTCGACCCGGTTGAGGAAGTGCGTCGCGTAAAGCTCGACCTCCCCCGTCGCGAGGCGGACGGCGCGGGCCGGGGCGTCGGGGATGTCGAGCGCGTCGCAGCCGGGGTGCGCGCCGGGCACCGCGGCCACCGCCGGCCCCGTCACCTCCAGCCGCAGGGCCGGGACCGGCTGCGCCTGCGCGGCGCCGGCGAGCAGCACGGCGGCAATCACGAAAAGCCGCTTCATGGCGCGATCTCCTGGATGAGGCGCGGCTGCCGCTGGAGGCAGCCACGCAGGTCGAAGGGCTGCACCGCGGTGGCGCGGGCGCGCTCCCGCACCGGACCGAGCGACGCGCGGTGGGCCAAGAGGTCCGCGGCCCGGCTTGCCACCGCCGCCGGGTCGCGCCCATCGACCAGGAAGCCGTTCACCCCGTCCCGCAACACCTCCCGCACCGGCGCCACGTCCGAGCCGAGCAACAGGCACCCGGCCGCCAGCGCCTCCGTGCAGGACCAGGACAGGACGAAGGGCACCGTCAGATAGAGGTGCAGCGCGGAAACCTGCAGCAGCGCCAGGTAGTCCCGCCGGGCGAGGCGCCCGGTGAAGTGGACGCGGGCGGGATCGGCCTGAACCTCCCGCAGCATCGCCGCGCGCCAGATGCCGCCATCGGCCGGCGGGCGGCCGTAGCTCACGCCGTCCTCCCCGCAGATGACCACCTGTGCCCCGGGCCGGCGGCGCAGCAGGGCCGGAAGCGCGCGCATCAGCACGGTGAAGCCGCGCACCGGCTCCAGGTGGCGGGCGACGAAGGTCACGACCTCGTCCTCCGCGGTCAGCACCCGCCCGTCCGGCAGGGTGAAGCGGGCGCGCGGGTCGGGCGCCACCTCTTCGGTGTCGATCCCGTCGTGCACGACGGCGATGCGCGGCTGGTAGGCGGGCGGGTGCTGCGCCCGCTGCCAGGCGGTCGGCGCGATGCCGCGGTCCATCAGGTCCAGCGCGGTCAGCAGGTCCGCGTTCCACACCCGCAGCCGGCAGCGCCCGTCGAGGTCCAGCGCCGTTTCCGGGATGTAGCCGGTGTCCTGCCCCTCGCCGCGGTAGAACATCTCGCAGTACGAGAGGATGGCGGCGCGCGGCAGCACGTCGCGCAGGAACATCGTCTCCCCCCACCCGGCATGGGCCACCACCACGTCCGGGGTGAAGCCCTCCCCGCGCAGGTCCAGGCAGGCCCGCACCACGGCCTGGCCGCGCCGCACGTTGCCCTCCATGCGGTGCAGGTAATGGTGCGTCGAGGCGCCGGGCGGCTCGGGCGCCGCATAGCGCAGCCAGCGGACCCGCCCGGGCGCCGCGACCCGGCGCTCGCCGAGGAACGCCACCTGGTTGGCCGGGTCGGCGGCGAGGTGCGGAGCCAGGTGGCGGAACTGGCCCGGCGCGTTCTGGTGCAGGAACAGGACGCGCAAGGGCGACTCTCTCCGGTTGGCCGGCATGGCCGCGCGGCGGATCATGCCACTATCATAACGTTTACGCAACGGCCTGCCCGCCGGGACGGGTTGCACAGCCCGCGCGGGACCTCATTTCGGAGGCGTGGCCGTCCTGAAGACCTGCCTGCTGCTGTTCGCCCTGCTGTTCCTGCTGCCGCTGGGCATCGCCGCGGCGCGTTACTACTGGGACGGCGCCGGCGGGGAATGGCAGAGCGCGGACCGCTCCAGCGCCGGGCTGCTGCCTGCGGCGCCCGGGCGTGCCGCGGTCGTGCGGGTGTTCGCCGCGCAGACGGTGCGGTGGCGCGGCGTCTTCGCCACGCATTGCTGGATCGTGTTCAAGCCGGAGGGCGACGGCGCCTACACCCGCTACGACTACACCGCCTGGGGCGAGCCGATCCGGGTCAACGGGTTCGTGGCGGACGGGCGCTGGTTCGGCCGCACCCCGCTGCTGGTGTTCGCGGCGGACGGGGAGGCCGCGGCGGCGCTGATCCCGCGCATGCAGGCGGCGATCTCGGCCTACGCCTACCGCAACCAGGGCGACTACCGCGCCTGGCCGGGTCCGAACTCCAACACCTTCGTCGCCGCCGTGCTGGACGCGGTGCCGGAGGTCCAGGCGGTGCTGCCGCCCACCGCCATCGGCAAGGACTACCCGTACGACGGGCGCTGGCTGCGCCCCACCCCGTCCGGCACCGGGCTGCGCCTGAGCCTGGGCGGCTACGCCGGGCTGACGGCCGGATGGGTGGAGGGGGTCGAGGTGAACATCCTGGGCGCGGTCGCCGGGCTGGACATCCGGCGCCCGGCGGTCAAGCTGCCCGGCCTGGGACGGCTCGGCCTGCCGCACGCGATGCCGCGCGCCATGGCGACGCAGCCGTAACGGCCGGAGCGCACGAGGACGCGGGCCTTGCGCCCCCGCTTCGGCCCGGCGATGTTATTGCGATGCAACCAGAGCAGCCCCCCGCCATGGCCCGGCCCGCATGAGCATCCACGCCGCCCTCCTGCACCGGACCCGCTACCGCTACGACCGCGCGATCAAGCTCGGCCCGCAGACCATCCGGCTGCGCCCGGCGCCGCAGACCCGGACGCCGATCCTGTCGTACTCGCTGACGGTCCATCCGGAGCCGCACTTCGTCAACTGGCAGCAGGACCCGCAGGGCAATTTCCTGGCCCGCGTGATGTTCCCCGAGCCGGTGACGCACTTCGAGGTCACGGTCGATCTCATCGCCGACATGGCCACCATCAACCCGTTCGGCTTCTTCCTGGAGCCAGAGGCGGAGGAATGGCCGTTCAGCTACGACCCGGTGCTGGAGCAGGAACTCGCGCCGTTCCGGCGGCTGGACCCGGTCGGCCCGCTGCTGTCCGCCCTGATCGCGGAGGTGCCGCGCGACCCGCGCCGGACCATCGACATGCTGGTGGACCTGAACCGCCGGGTGCGGGACCGCGTGGGCTACATCGTCCGCATGGAGCCGGGCGTGTGGGACCCGGAGCGCACGCTGACGGAGGCGCAGGGGTCCTGCCGGGATTCCGCCTGGCTGCTGGTGCACGCGCTGCGCCACTTGGGCTACGCCGCGCGCTTCGTGTCGGGCTACCTGATCCAGTTGGCGCCCGACATCAAGCCGCTGACCGGGCCGGAAGGGCCGACCGCCGACTTCACCGACCTGCACGCCTGGGCGGAGGCCTATTTGCCCGGCGCCGGCTGGATCGGCCTCGACGCCACCTCCGGCCTGATGGCGGGCGAAGGGCACATCCCGCTCGCCGCCAGCCCCGACCCGACCTCGGCGGCGCCCATCTCCGGCCTGATGGAACCGGCGGAGACGACGTTCGACGTCGAGATGAACGTCACGCGGGTCAACGAGGTGCCGCGCGTGACCCGGCCCTACACGGACGCGCAGTGGCAGGCGATCCAGGACGCGGGCGCGGAGGTGGACCAGACGCTCACCGCCGAGGACCTGCGGCTCACCATGGGGGGCGAGCCGACCTTCGTTTCCGTCGATGACGCGGAGGGCAAGGAGTGGACCGTCGATGCGCTCGGCCCCACCAAGCGGCGGGAGGCCGGGCGGCTGTTGCAGCGCCTGCTGCCGCTGTGGGCGCCCGGCGCCGCGGTGCAGTATGGCATCGGCAAGCACTACCCCGGCGAGCAGGTGCCGCGCTGGGCGCTGAACGTGACCTGGCGGCAGGACGGGGAGGACGTGTGGTCGGACCGCGCGCTGCTCGCCGACCCCGATACTGCAACCGGCGACGCGGACGCGGAGACGGCGCATGAGTTCGCCCTCGCCGTGGCCCGGCGCCTGCGCGTCGATCCCGAGGCCGTGCTGCGCGCCTACGAGGACCAGCCGTATTTCCTGATGCGCGAAGCCCGGATGCCCGCCAACGTCGTGGCGGAGGCGGCGGAGTCCCGTGATCCGCTGGAGCGCGCCCGCATCATCCGGGTGTTCAACCAGGGGCTGGACCAGCCGGTCGGCAGCGTGCTGCCGCTGCGCCGGGCCGGGCGGCGCGGGGCGCGGCACTGGACGACGGAGCGTTGGGTGCTGCGGGAGGGCAAGCTGTTCCTGGTGCCGGGCGACGCCTCCGCCGGGGTGCGCCTGCCGCTGAACAGCCTGCCCTGGGTCGATCCGTCGGAGATCGAGGACGAGCCGGAGCCGGACCCGTTCGAGGAGCAGGGGAAGCTGCCGACCCGGGAGGCGATGCTGGCCGCCACCGGCGACGGCCGACCCGGGCGCGGCATCCGCGTCGCCATGACGGCGCAGGCGCGCGGCGGGCTGCTTTACCTGTATCTCCCGCCGCTGCCCGCTGCGGAGGACTGGCTGTCGCTGGTCGCCGCCATCGAGGCCACCGCCGCCGACCTGGGCCGCCCCGTGGTGCTGGAAGGCTACAAGGCGTCCTATGACCGCCGGCTGCTGACCTTCTCCCTGACGCCCGACCCCGGCGTCATGGAGGTCAACATCCACCCGGCGCAAAGCTGGGACGACCTGGTGACGCGCACCGAGCAGCTTTACGAGCAGGCGCGGCATGTGGGCCTGACGGCCGAGAAGTTCATGGTCGATGGCCGCCACGTCGGCACCGGCGGCGGCAACCACGTCGTCATGGGCGCCATGACGCCGGAGGACAGTCCGTTCCTGCGCCGCCCGGACCTGCTGAAATCCTTGCTCGGCTTCTGGCACAACCACCCGAGCCTGTCCTATTTGTTCAGCGGCCTGTTCATCGGCCCGATGAGCCAGCACCCCCGCATCGACGAGGCCCGGCAGGACGCGCTGCGCGAGCTGGAGGTCGCCTTCCGCCACATCCGGCCGGGCCACGCGCCGCAGCCCTGGCAGGTGGACCGGATGCTCCGCAACATCCTGACCGACATGACCGGCAACACGCACCGGACCGAGTTCTGCATCGACAAGCTGTACTCGCCCGACAGCTCCTCCGGGCGCCTCGGCCTCGTCGAGTTCCGCGCCTTCGAGATGCCGCCGCACGCCCGCATGTCGGTGGCGCAGATGCTGCTGATGCGGGCCGCGGTCGCCGCCTTCTGGCGCTTCCCGTACGAGCGCCGCCTGGTGCGCTGGGGCACCCGGGTCCACGACGACTTCCTGCTGCCGCACTTCGTCTGGCAGGACCTGCTGGACGCGGCGGAGGAGCTGTCCTCCTACGGCACCAGGCTCGACCCCGCCTGGTACCGCCCGCACTTCGAGTTCCGCTTCCCGGTGATCGGCGAGGTGGCGGTGCACGGCGCGACCGTGGAGCTGCGCCACGCGCTGGAACCCTGGCACGCGCTGGGGGAGACTGCGGGCGTCGGCGGCACGGTGCGCTACGTCGATAGCTCCGTGGAACGGGTGCAGGCGCGGGTGACGGGCTGGGAGGCCGAGCGGTTCGTGCTGGCCTGCAACGGCGCGGCGGTGCCGCTCAGCCCGACCGGCACGGAGGGCGAGTTCGTCGGCGGCGTGCGCTTCAAGGCCTGGGACCCGGCGGCGGCGCTGCATCCCAACATCGCGGCCCAGGTGCCGCTGGTGTTCGACGTGTTCGACCGCTGGACCGGGCGCTCGCTCGGCGGCATGTCGCACCACGTCGCCCACCCCGGCGGGCGCAGCTACGACACCTTCCCGGTCAACGCCAACGAGGCGGAGGCCCGGCGCCGCGCCCGCTTCCTGCCCATCGGCCACACGCCAGGCCCGATGGAGGAGCCGCTGGTCAGCGTGTCCCCGGAGCATCCGCGCACGCTCGACCTGCGCGCCGTCGCTTGAGCGAGCGCCTGCCCATCGGCGGCACGGCGCCAGGGACGGCGCAGGCGCTGACGGTGCGGCGGTTCGGGCGACCCGGCGCACGGCCCAAGGTGTACGTGCAGGCCGGGCTTCATGCGGACGAGCCGCCGGGGATGCTGGTGGCGCACCACCTGATCGGGCGGCTGCAGGCGGAGGCCGAGGCGGGCCGGGTCGTGGGCGAGGTGGTCGTGGTGCCGGTGGCGAACCCCATCGGCCTGGCGCAGCGGGTGATGGGCGGGCTGCTCGGGCGGTTCGACCTGGCGGACGGGACCAACTTCAACCGCGGCTACCCCGCCTTGGCCGACGCCGTGGCCCGGGCCGTGTCCGACAGGCTGACCGATGACGCCGCGGGCAACGCGGCGCTGATCCGCGCGGCCCTGCTCGACGCCAACGCCGCGTCCCACGCCGCCAGCCCGGCGGAGCACCTGAAACGCCTGCTGCTCGGCCTGGCGCTCGACGCCGACCTGGTGCTCGACCTGCATTGCGAGAACGAGGGCGCGGTGCACCTCTACACCCTGACGCCGCTGGCGGACCGGGTTCAGCCTCTGGCGGCGCTGCTCGGCGCGCGGGCGCTGCTGCTGGCCGAGGAGTCCGGCGGGCAGCCGTTCGACGAGGCGTGCAGCGGCCCTTGGCTCGATTTGCAGACACGGTTCCCCGGGTACCCGGTCCTGCTGGCCTGCTGTGCCGTCACGGTGGAGCTGCGGGGAGAGGCCGACGTGAGCCACGCGATCGCAACGGCTGACGCCGACGCGCTGTTGGCGGCCATGGTGCTGGCCGGGGCCATCGCCGGCCCGGCCCCTGCCCTGCCGCCGGCACGCTGCACGGCCACGACCCTGGCCGACGTTGAGCTGTTGTTCGCGCCGATGCCGGGCGTCTTGGTGCTGCACCGGGCGGTGGGGGATGGCATCGTGCCGGGCGACTTGGTGGCAGAGGTGATTGATCCTGCGTCCGGCAGCGCGGTGCCGCTGCACGCACGCTACGCCGGGGTGCTGTTCGCGCAGGAGTCCGCGCGTTTCGTCGCAGCGGGGCGCAGCGTTGCCAAGATCGCCGGCACCGAGGCCGGTCGAACCGGGCGGCTGCTTGGCGCCTGAACGGAAACGCCTTCGAAGATCTAGCGGCAGCAGCCGGCAAGCGCAGACGATCCGTGCAGCCTTTATGGATTGCTCCTCATCAGCACGTCCGGCTTGCATCAGGGCGAGGAAGCGGCCCTGCAGACACGGCTCGATATGGCATATGGATCGTTTGGATGCGAAGCATGTCTATATTTCGACACAAATCTATCGTATCGTATTCGTATGGAACGAACGGCACATGCTGCGCTCGCGCTTTCGATGGTGGCTGTCCTGGTCATGGGCTGCGCTGTCGAACCGCCACCCAAAACCAGTCCTGACCTTCTCGCCGCCGCGGCGGTTGATCCGGCCCGCAGCCTTGATCTCATGCGTGAACAGGGCGAGCGTTTTGCCCATGTGCCTTTCCTGGCCGGAAATCACGTCGAGTTGCTGATCGACGGCCCTGCGTCGTTCGCTGCGCTGGCCGGCGCGATCCGTTCCGCTCGGACACGCATCGACATGGAAAGCTATGAGTTTGATGACGTGGCTGGAGGTGCCTTCGCTGACCTGCTGCTTGCCGCCCGGCACCGTGGCGTCGAGGTCAACCTGATCTATGACGCTTGGGGAGCATACGACACGAAACCGGAACTGTTCAGCCGGCTGCGTCAGGGCGGCGTCAAGGTTCTGGAGTACAATCCACTCCGCCCCAACGCGCGGATGCCGATCAAGGTGAATGCGCGGGATCACCGCAAGCTCCTATGCGTCGATGGCAGGATCGCGATAACGGGCGGGGTCAACATCAGCCGGGTCTATCGGAACGCACATGGACATGGCGCAGCCGATCCGAATGATGAGACGTGGCGGGATACCGACGTGAGGATTGACGGGCCGGTCGTCGCCCAATTCGAGCACTACTTCATGGAAACGTGGCATCAGCAGAAAGGGCCTGTTCTTGCTGATCCGCCAGCCGCACCGCTTGCCGGTCTCAACGGTGTGACGGTGCAAGCGATTGACGGTGCGCCGGACAACGGGCAACCACTCATCTACCGCACATTGCTTGCGGCGATCGCGCTCTCTCAAACGTCTGTGCACCTAACAACGGGTTTCTTCGTGCCCACGCCTGATCTCATGCAGGCTTTAGAAGCAGCCGCGAGGCGAGGCGTGGACGTGCAGGTGATCGTGCCGGGGCGAAGCACCAGCGATGCCGCAGTCGCGGCTGGGCGGTCAAAATATGGAACGCTGCTGCGAGCGGGCGTAAAGCTGCATGAGTTTCAAAAAGGAGTGCTGCATGCGAAGACCGCCGTCGTTGACGGTACCTGGTCTGCCGTAGGATCATCCAATCTCGACTGGCGTAGTACAGTGTGGAACAACGAGATTGATGCGATTATCCTGAGCCATGAATTCGGAAGCAGAATGGAGGCTTTGTTTCAGACCGATCTATCAGCTTCGAACGTTATTGACCTTGATAGTTGGCAGCATCGCAGCCTGAAGATGCGGTTCCATGAACTCAAGGCTCGATTGACTGAGGAGCTGCTTTGAGCAAAGTACCCAGGCCACGGCCTGGCTTTGTTATGCCATTCCGTGTTCTGAGGTATTGTCTTGGAGGGTTGGGTTGCGGGGACAGGATTTGAACCTGTGACCTTCAGGTTATGAGCCTGACGAGCTACCGGGCTGCTCCACCCCGCGGTGTGTGGTGTGGCGTGTGTGTGTTGTGTGGCGGCTTGGGGGTGCGCTGACGCTTTGCGTCACGCCGGCGCCAATGCGAGGGCATTGCGCAGGGTTGGTTGGGATGGCCTGGCGGCGACCGACTTTCCCGTGCCTTGGGGCACAGTATCATGGGCGCTGGCGGTTTTCACGTCCGAGTTCGGGATGGGATCGGGTGTTGGCCCGCCGCCATGGCCACCAGGCCGTCTCAACCAGCCCCGCGCGATGCGGGGCATCGGCGCGCGGCTCAGGTTCTGGTGTCGGCGCATCGGCTTCGATGTCGCCTGGGGGGTGTGTGCGGTGCGGGCCATGGTGCAGCGCTGGGTGGCTGCTGTGCATGGCGGGCCTTTGCGGTGCAAAGGCTTTGGGTTGGTGGGGTGGGACGAGCCGTTCGGGCGATTAGGACCGGTTGGCTGAGCGCATTGCTGCGCGTATACCTCCGGCCTATCCACGTGATGGTCTGTCACGGCCCTCGGGGAGACCTGGTTTCGAGGTCGGTTTCCCGCTTAGATGCTTTCAGCGGTTATCCGGTCCGCACATAGCTACCCGGCGGTGCCGCTGGCGCGACAACCGGTGCACCAGAGGTGCGTCCATCCCGGTCCTCTCGTACTAGGGACAGCTCCTCTCAAGTCTCCTTCACCCACGGCAGATAGGGACCGAACTGTCTCACGACGTTCTAAACCCAGCTCACGTACCACTTTAATCGGCGAACAGCCGAACCCTTGGGACCTGCTCCAGCCCCAGGATGTGATGAGCCGACATCGAGGTGCCAAACAACCCCGTCGATATGAACTCTTGGGGGTTATCAGCCTGTTATCCCCGGCGTACCTTTTATCCGTTGAGCGATGGCCCTTCCACGCGGGACCACCGGATCACTATGGCCGACTTTCGTCTCTGCTCGAACTGTCGCTCTCGCAGTCAGGCGGGCTTATGCCATTGCACTCAGCAGCCGATGTCCGACCGGCCTGAGCCCACCATCGCGCGCCTCCGTTACACTTTGGGAGGCGACCGCCCCAGTCAAACTGCCCACCATGCAGGGTCCCGGACCGGGATGACCGGCCGCGGTTAGACATCAGAAGAGCTCAGGGCGGTATTTCAAGGACGGCTCCACGCGAGCTGGCGCCCATGCTTCGAAGCCTCCCGCCTATCCTACACAGCTCTCTCCTAATGCCACTGCAAAGCTGCAGTAAAGGTTCATAGGGTCTTTCCGTCTGACCGCGGGTACCCCGCATCTTCACGGGGAATTCAATTTCGCTGAGCCGATGCCGGAGACAGTGGGGAAGTCGTTACGCCATTCGTGCAGGTCGGAACTTACCCGACAAGGAATTTCGCTACCTTAGGACCGTTATAGTTACGGCCGCCGTTTACCGGGGCTTCGATTCAGAGCTTGCACCCCTCCTCTTAACCTTCCGGCACCGGGCAGGCGTCAGACCCTATACGTCGTCTCTCGACTTCGCAGAGCCCTGTGTTTTTACTAAACAGTCGCTACCCCCTGCTCTGTGCCACCCCAACCCGGTTGCCCGGAGTGGGGTCTCGCTTATCCCGAAGTTACGCGAGCAATTTGCCTAGTTCCTTCGGCATCGTTCTCCCAAGCGCCTTGGTATGCTCTACCAGTCCACCTGTGTCGGTTTCGGGTACGGTCTATACGCCAGCGCTGTTTCCCGGAATGCTCCGAAAGCCCCGGCAATCCAATAAGCCGGAACAACACCTCGCATTCGTCACGTCTGGCAGGCCCAGGACTCTTCACCTGGTTCCCATCAGCTACGGCTTTCGCCCTCGCCTTAGGGGCCGGCTCACCCTGCGCGGATTAACCTTG
>CAXTTB010000056.1:0-12740 GCA_964246905.1 uncultured Acetobacteraceae bacterium
GTTCCTGGCGGGCCTGGCCACGTTCGGGCTGCACGCGTCCTTCATCTACAACGTCAAGGCGGACCCGCAGCACGAGCGCGAGTACCTGGGCGCGAACCTGGTCATGCTCGGCTTGGCCGGTATCGTGGCGTCGGCGGTGGGATGGGTGGCCATGCCGTATTGGCTGGCCCAATACGACCCTGACTCCATCGCGCTGGCACGCTTGTTCCTGTGCACGACGCCGTTCACGTGCATGACCTGGACGCTGCTCGGCGCCGCCGAGGCGCGCGGCCTGTTCAATCTGGCCAACAGGACGCTCTACCTGCAGAGCCTGGCCACGCTGGCGATGCTGCTGCTGCTGGCGTGGCTGCACCTGCTGACGCCTGCCACGGCGGCGGCGTCCTATGTGGTCATGTCGATCCCCGTCTTCCTGTACTTCGCATGGCGCGTCGGCCGGATGGCGCGGCCGGCGCTGAGGCTCCGCCCGCCGTTCCCACGGCGCTTGCTGCATTACGGGCTGCGGTTCTACGGGGTTGACCTGCTGGGCACGCTGTCGGGCTACCTCGACCAGGTCATCATTGTCGCGCTGCTGGCGCCGGGGTTGGTCGGCACCTACGCGGTGGCGCTGAGCACGGCGCGGATGCTGACGGTGCTGCAGACGGCGGTCAGCTCGGTGCTGTTCCCGAGCGTCGCGGCGCGCGGCACCGCCGTGGTCGTCGAAAGGGTGGCGGCGGCCCTGAGGATGACAAGCCTGGTCACGGCGTTGGCGGCACTCGCGATGGGGCTGGCCGGCCCCTTCCTGCTGATGCTGCTCTATGGACCGCGGTTCGCGGCGGCGGTGGCGCCGTTCCAGGTCCTGCTGCTCGATACGCTGGTCGCGAGTTCCGCCCGCACCCTGTTCCTCGCCTTCAGCGGCAGCGGGCGGCCGGAATGGGTGACCGGGTTCGAAATGGCAGGGGTCACGGTGTCGGTGGCTGCCATGCTGGCGCTGGCGCCGCGGTTCGGCCTGACCGGCGCGGCGCTCGCCGTGCTCCTGGCGTCCTCCGTCCGGCTGGCCTGCGGCGTCGCGGGGCTGCGGCTGGTGCTGAGGTCGGAGATGCCGAGGCTGCTGCTGAACTGGTCGGACGTGCAGGCCGCGCTGCGGGCGCTGGGCATGACGGCGCCGGTGCAGGATGCGGCGCCATGAACAGGCGGCCGCTGCAACGCGCCACGCGCCCTCCCGTGACGCACGGGGTTCTGATCTGCTCCTTTAAGCGGCCCGACGACCTGCTGGCCTGCTTGGCGGCGCTGGCCCGGCAGCAGAGGCGGCCGGACGACGTGATCGTGGTGGCGCGCGAAAGCGACGCGGAAACGCTGCGGGCGGTGCGGATCCGGCGGGATGACAGCCTTCCGGTGCGGGTGTTGATGGTGAGGCCGCCGGGCAAAATCTGCGCGTTGAACGCAGGCCTTGATGCTTGCCGGACCGACATCCTGACCATTGCCGACGATGATACGGTCGCGTCGGCTGGCTGGCTGGAACGGATTTTCAATCGTTTTGAGGCGGACCCAGAGCTTGGCGGCCTTGGCGGCCGTGACCGCTGCCACGATGGCGAAAGGTTCAACAATGGGCAGCATCCGGTAGTTGGACGGCTGCAATGGTTTGGCCGCGCCATCGGCAACCACCACCTCGGCTTCGGCGGCCTGCGGGACGTGGACTTCCTCAAGGGCGCCAACATGAGCTACCGCGCCGAGGTCTTCGCGACGCTTCGTTTCGACACGCGGCTGCGTGGGCAAGGGGCGCAGCCGCACGAGGATTTCGCCTTCTCGCTCGCCGTGCGCCGGGCAGGGTGGAAGCTGGCCTATGACCCGGAAGCGCTGTTGGACCATTACGCGGGACAGCGGGACGAGCCGCGGCACTACGTAGCGACGGCAGGGCTGACAGACTCAGCCGGGTACTTCGATCACGCATACAACTATGTGATCGCGCTTTGGACCATCCTGCCGCCGACGCGCCGGGCGGTTCATGCCGTTTGGGCGCTGCTGGTTGGCATGAGGGTGTTGCCCGGGCTGGTGCAGGCGGTACGCATGACGCCACGGGAGGGCATGGCAGCATGGCGTAAGCTTCTGGTCTGCCAGCAGGCGCACTTCGCGGCCTATGCATCCCTCCTGCGCCGCCCAGCGCCGAAGGTCGGCGCGACGGGCCTCGACAGGGTTGCCCGGTGAGGATCGGCATCGTCGCTCGGCGCTTCGGTTTCAACGATGGGCAAGGGCGTGTCAATTACGAGACCGCCGAGGAGCGCCGTGATGGCGCTTGACGCGGCCAGGGCACACGTCACCGCACCGCCGCTGCGGCTGCTGACTATTGGCGTCAACTGGTTCAAAGGCAGCTCCGGCGGACTGGACCGCGTGTATCAGGACCTGTTCCGCGCCCTGCCGCGCGCCGGCGTGGAGCCGACCGGGCTGGTGCTGGGACCGGCCGGCGCCGAGGCCCGCACGGACGAGCGGATCGTCACCTTCGGGCGCGAGGGTGCGGCGATGTCCGGGCGCCTTTGGCAGGCCCGCGCGCAGGCCGGCGCGCTGTTGCGTTCCGGCCGGTTCGACGTAGTAGCCGGGCATTTCGCCATGTTCACCGCCCCGGCGCTCGACCGGATGCGCGGGACGCCGCTGGTCGTGCATTTCCATGGGCCGTGGGCCGGCGAGTCCGCGGCGGAGGGCGCGGGGCGGCTCTCCGTGCTGGCCAAGCGCGCGGTCGAGCGGGCGGTGTACCGGCGCGCGGACCGGGTGATCGTGCTGTCCCGCGCCTTTGCCGCCATCGCCCGGGACGCCTATGGCGTGCCGGAAGAAAGGCTGCGGCTGGTGCCGGGCACGCTGGACCTGTCGCGCTACACGGCCATGGCGGGCGTGAGCCGGGCGGAAGCGCGGGAGCGGCTCGGTTGGCCGCAGGACCGCCGCATCCTGCTGAGCGTGCGCCGGCTCGCCCACCGCATGGGCCTCGACCGGCTGATCTCGGCGATGGCGGAGGTCGTGCGCGCCGAGCCGGACGCGCTGCTGATGATCGGCGGGCGCGGCCATGCCGGCGAGGCGTTGCGTGCGCAGGCCGAAACCCTGGGACTGGGGCGTCACGTGCGCTTCCTGGGCTTCGTGCCGGACGAGGACCTGCCGTTCGCCTACCGCGCCGCCGAGGCCAACGTGGTGCCGAGCGTGGCGCTTGAGGGCTTCGGGCTGACCACTGTGGAGGCGCTGGCCAGCGGCACGCCGTCCCTGGTGACGCCGGTGGGCGGGCTGCCGGAGGTGGTTTCGGACCTGTCGCCGGAGTTGGTGTTCGGATCGGCCGCGGCGGGGGACATCGCGGACCGACTGACCGCAGTGCTGCGCGGAACGGTGCGGCTGCCGGACGAGGCGGCGTGCCGCGGCTACGCGGCGGGCCGGTACGACCCGGTCCACTCCGCCGCCTGCGTCGCCGCCGTTTACCGGGAAGCCGCCTCACCATGAAACGCTTGCTGCTGGTCAACCATACCGGCGTGATGGGGGGCGGCGAGTACGGGCTGCTCGACATCGCCCGGCACTACGGGCCGCGCTGCCATGTCGTGCTGTTCGCCGACGGTCCGGTGCGCGAGCGGCTGGAACAGGCCGGCGTCGGCGTGACGGTGCTGCAGGCGGATGAGGGCTTGCTGGGCGTGCGGCGGGAAGGCGGGGCGTTGCGGGCGCTGGCCTCCGCGCCGGCGGTGGCGCGCATGGCATGGCGGCTCGCGCGGGCCGCTCGGGGCTACGACGTGCTTTACCCGAACTCGCAAAAAGCCGCGGTGGTGACGATGCTGGTCGCCAAGCTGCTCCGTAAGCCGGTGGTCTGGCATCTGCACGACATCCTGTCGCCGGAGCATTTCGCCGCGGCGCAGCGCGTGCTGGTCGTGCGGTTGGCAAACGCCGCGGCGCGCCGGGTGATCGTGGTGTCGGAAGCGGCCAAGGACGCATTCGTTGCGTGCGGCGGCGACCCGGCGCGCGTGCAGGTCGTGCTGAACGGGGTGGACGGGGAAAGATTCGCCGGCATCAAGGATCTGGACACGGAGGGAGTGCGGCGCTCGCTCGGTCTGCAGGGCGTCAAGCTGGTCGGCTTGTTCGGGCGGCTGACGCCGTGGAAGGGCCAGCACGTGCTGATCGACGCCTTGGCCGGGTTGCCGGGGGTCCATGCGCTGATGGTCGGCGACGCGCTGTTCGGGGAGGCCGAGTACCGTGAGCAACTGCTGGCCCAAGCGGCCCGGCTCGGCGTGGCGGACCGCGTGCACTGGCTCGGGTTCCGGACCGACGTGCCGCAGCTCATGCGGGCCGTGGACGTGGTGGTGCACGCTTCGACGTCCGGGGAGCCGTTCGGCCGGGTGATCGTCGAGGGCATGTTGGCGAAACGTCCGGTGCTGGCGACGGACCACGGCGCGTCGCGCGAGCTGTTGGGCGCGGGCGGTCCGGCCTTGGTGCCGCCCGGCGACGCCGGGCAGCTCGCGGATGCCATCGCGCGGACCCTGGCGATGCCGCCGGAGCAAATGCGGGCGCTGACCGAGCGCAACGCCGAGCGGGCGCGGCGGCTGTTCACGCTGCGCCGGATGATGCAGGGCATCGAGGACGCCGTGGGGCTGGCGGCATGACGGCGCTGGCGGTCCTGCCGCGGAGGCGCGTTGGGGCGGGGACGCCGGCGCGGCAGCAGGCGGGGCTTGCGCTGGCTTACCTGCTGCTGGTGGCGGTGGTCTGCGCGATGAGCTTGGCCGGGCTGGGGACGGTGGCGCGGCCGTTCTACATGCTCGCGGGCCTGGGGTTTGCCGGGTTCACCATGCGGCGGTCGCCCTGGCTGTACCTGACGGCGACGCTGTGGTTCTGGCTGGTCACGGCCTTTGTCCGGCGGTTCATCGAGTGGCGTGCCGGGTTCAATGCGACCGACGTCATTCTCGCTACGCCGAACCTGATGATGCTGTTCATGCTGAAGGACATCCTGACCGCGCCCGGCCTGCTGGCCAGGCGGGAGTTGGGACCGGCGCTGGCGGTGGCGGCGGCCATCTCCTACGGGATCTGCGTCAGCTTCTTCCAGGGCGACGTGGTGCCGGGAGCGGTGGCGGCGGCGGACTGGCTAGCACCGTTGTTCTACTACTTCTTCATCGCCGCCCATTCCGATGAGGCCGAGTCGCTGGAGCCACACCTACGGGCATTCCTGCCGCTGATCATGGGCGTGACGGTGCCATACGGTTTCTTCCAGTACTTCTACATGCCGGATTGGGACGCGCAGTGGCTCATCAACTCCGCCTTGAAAACCTCCGGCGCGCCGGCGCCGATGGAGGTGCGCGTGTTCGGCATGACGAACAGCCCCGTATTCCTGGCACTCTGGACCGGGACATGCGTGTTGCTGGCGCCGTTACTTCGCAGCAAAGTGCTGAATGCGCTGGTGCCGGCGGCTGCCCTCCTGCTGGTCCTGACGCTGGTGCGCGCGGCTTATGGCTCGGTGACGGTCGGGCTGCTGGCCGCGGCGGTGCTGGGGCGGGGGCAGGCGTTCAAGCCGCTGCTGCTGGGGGCGGCAGTCCTGGTCACGATCCTTGCCAGCCTTGCCATCGTCAGCCCGATTGTCGCCAGCCACGTCACCGCACGCCTTGACAGCCTGCAGAACCTTGGGACCGACGACAGCGCGTTGGCACGTCAGAAGCTCTATGCAGAAACACCGGACCTCATCGACAGTCATCCGCTCGGCATCGGCATCGGCGCGATCGGGCGCGGCGCGGTGGCATCCGGCGGGCAAGATTACGTGCACGTCGACTCCGGGCCGCTTGCCGCCTAGCTGGCGCGGGGCTGGGTGGGCGGCACCGTTTACAGCTTCGGGGTGTGGCGC
Organism: uncultured Acetobacteraceae bacterium; assembly: GCA_964246905.1. Lineage (GTDB taxonomy): Bacteria > Pseudomonadota > Alphaproteobacteria > Acetobacterales > Acetobacteraceae > CAHJXG01. The sequence continues at coordinate 5,822 of CAXTTB010000056.1, forward strand.
GCCGCCGGGCAGGCGCTGAGCGCGGCCCGGCGGCTCCGATCCCCGTTGGTCCTGGGCTTCGCGTGCGCGGCGCTTTGCCCGCTGGCCACATTCATCTTCATCAACGTAAACGGTTTCAGCGGCGTGCTGATGTGGATATGCCTGGGGTGCGTGGCCGCCCTGAGCCGCCATTCCCAGAATGCGACTGCTCGTACCATCTACAAGTAAGAATTACTATCTTGGAAACAATTTAAACAGTCAAGAGTTGAATAAGCAATCTTGTTATTTAATATTTAGACAATAAGCTAAAAGAAGTAAGGTCGCGGAGGCGTCAAATATCACCGTTCCGACCTAGAGCTTCCTATACATGTATTGCGAACGTCATCAGACAGCCCCACAGTTAGTGGAGCGCAAACCGAGGATGATGCCATGGAAAGGACCGGCCGCGGTAAACACATTGCTATGTTTCTGAGTTGTGATTCATTCGATAAATTCTTTGGAGGCATGTTCGGCCTTGATAGAGAAAAATACTTGACGACATACCGGAATGATTTTTCCTGGTATTATGCTCGTGGTTTGGCGCATCTCGGCCATAAGATGACATTTTATATCTTGTCCCACGGGCCGTCAGCACTGCATTTTGTAGAGGATCGGCTGGCCGTCCGTTTTCTCCACTTGCCGCTCTGGCACAGGCTGCCCGACGCTTTTCTTTACCGGATGCGCCGCATCCCTCGTTCATCGGCTTTACGCGACCGGGTCGCTTATGCGGCTTATCGGCAGGAGTTGCATCGCGCACTGGTGGCGGACTGCATCGAACTGCTTTATGTCCAAGAGTTTTGGACGCACCGTTTTGACCTCCTGGTCCGTGACGTGCAACTGCCCATCATCGGAGCAGATCATGGCGGAAAGTTCCAGCCCGGCACTGCAGCGACGAAACGTGACACCCTTGGCCGTGCCTATCGAATAACCTGCCAAGACAGCGTGCAACTCGATCTTGCCCGGTCTCTGGGCGCTAACGCGGTGCTTCTTAGCAATGGCGTCGATACGGATTTCTTTGTACCGCCAGCCAAGCGCGAACGGACACGGACGATACTCGCCGTAGGACGGCTGGTGGACGGGCAAAAGCGGTTTTCCGACCTTTTGCAAGCGATGGTGTTGCTGCCCGAGTTTAATCTCACCATAGTTGGCAGCGGCCCCGACGAGACAACCTTGCGCGAACACGCGCGCGAGTCCGGTGTGGCCGAGCGGGTGCGCTTCGCCGGATTTGTCGGAAGCCGCGACGAGCTACGAGCGCTGTATCAGAGTTGCGGCGTCTTCGTATCCGCTTCTGCGTCGGAAGCCGCAGCGTTGGTAATGCTGGAAGCGATGGCATGTGGTGCCGCTGTCGTGGGGACGCGCATCGCGGCGTTCGAGGATCTGCTGACCGACGGCCTCGATGGCTGCCTGGTCCCGGTCGGGGCGCCAGCAGATCTTGCTGCGGGCATCCGGCGCGCATGGGAGCAGGCCAAACGTCTCGGAAGCCAAGCCCGCCTGACCGTTCAAGACCGTTACTCGGCTGAGGCGCTCTACCGTTCGTTGTCTTCCTTCATCGAGGCTGCGTGACTGCCCCACTGTCATGCTTGTGCACGACCCGCGGCAGGGTTTGAGCGGGAAGCGTTCGAGAGGATCAGGCGTGCCAATAACGTTTCCCATCCAGATGGTTCAGACCCGCGCCGGGACACCGCGTCGCGCCCGCCAACCAAGCGCCACCTCACGATACAACGCCGCGGTCCGCTCCATAGCGATCCGCGTGTTGAAGTTGGTTGAGGCGTGCTTCACGGCAGCCTCGCGCATACGGGCACGCCGTTCCGGCTCGGCCAGGTCGGCGATGCGGCGGGCGAGGGCAGCGGGGTCATCGAAGGGCACAACGTAACCAGTCTCGCCCTCGATGATCTGGTCCCGCGCGCCCCCGCTCGGAGTGCGGATCGGCACGCAACCGGAGCACATCGCCTCGGCGATGGCAATGCCGAACCCTTCGCGCCGACTCGGCAGCAGCCCGATGTCGGAAGCCCAATATACGGACCTTAGATCGGGCACGAAACCCAGGAAGCGGAAGCTGTGCGCGTCCGCTTCGTCGCGCAGCGCCTGCGCCTTGATCTCCCTTTCCTGATCGCCGCTGCCAGGAAACAAGCAAACGATCCTGAGCCTGGGACGCTCTGCCCGCAGCAGCCGCAGCGCCGCGACAGCGACGTCGTGCCCCTTGTTAAGGTTCAGGCGTCCAGTAAGCACGCAGACGAGCGTGTCAGGCGTAAGCCCGAGCGCCGTCCGTGCCTGCGTCCGCTGGGCCTCGTCCGGCGGCCAGAATTCATCAGTGTTGATGGCGCAGGGGAGATACGCGATGCGTTTCGGCCTCACCGCGCATACGTCGCGGTAGAACCCCGCAATTTCGGAGGAAAGCGCAATGAAGCGGTCAGCGGTGAACAGGTTCAGCACGATCCGATGTGCCCACACGTCCGCGAAAGGGCGCGCCGCCGTCATCGCCGCCGCGTCGCGGCCCTGCACCGACGGGTGATAGTTCGCCACCACAGGCAATCCTGCGAGCCTGCCGAGCACCGAGGCCAGCGGCAGTGTCGCCAGCCCTTGAGGGCTGATGACGTCGGTGCGGTGCTCTTGCGCGATCCTTTTCAACTGCCTTAGCAGCGTTGTGTTCCACGGCGTGAACCTAATCTTGCCGATTTCGATCCAGTCGAGCGCGCCCTTCTTGATTGCATCGTATCTTTGGCGCGAGCCAGGAGGTATCGACACCGGCCCCGACGCGATCACCACGCGGCACCCCTGACCCTTAAGCCCGCTGATCAACGTGTCGATATACGAGGCGACCCCATCGTTGCAGTCGACGCGCCTAAGGAGAAGGAGGATTGTCAGGCCCGGCTGCATGGCGGCTCCAATCGGCGGCGCGGCCCCATGCCCGCCAGCATATGCTGTCCTAAGCCACGCCGCTCACGCCGCCAACCGCCCGATCCGCATGATCACGCTCCATCGGCCAACTATGGAATCGCCGGAAGCATCGGGCGGGGACATTACGGGGTGCCGGCAGGCGTGATCGCAAAGGCCCGCGTGTCCCAGCGCGTGACCGTCAGCGGCACGGCGCCGACCCCGGCGGCGATGGCGAAGGGCTGGGCATTGTTCGTGAAGAGGTCGAGCATCACGTACCGGCCATCCCGGAGGCTTTGCAGCGTCGCCGAACCCGTGATGTTGGAGTCCGTGGGATTGCTGACCGTCAGGATCAAGCGCCGCTTCTGATCGTAGAACCCGGTCCCGGTCAGGCCGTTGGTGAAGGCGAGGGGCGCTCCAGGCCAGGACCGCGCCTGTTCCACGGAGGTGAGGACCGGAGCGACGCTTTGCAGAGCCTGCATCTCGGCTTCCAGGATCAGCTCCGGATGCTCAAGGACGATCCAGGCGGCAGGTTTCGCCGCCGGCAAGAGGGCGGGAAGCCCGGCGTCGCTGACGAAGTATCCGACGGGCACTCCCGCGTTCTTGAGCGCCAATAGCTTGGCAGGGTTGTAGTATGCCTGGCCAAAGGGATCGGCAAGCGCCGCCTGTTGCTCGACCGCCCGCTCGGCAGCGGTGGAATAATACACCGCGAAGCCGAACGGCGCGGCTGGGTTGATAGAGCTGATCAGGCGCTGCAGGGTTGGGTCCAGCGTCCCGAGGTCCCAGTAGTCGCGCGACATGAAGGCCAGGGCCCTCCTGACCTGGCCCTGGCGGGTCGCGACGTGCGCCCAACTGGCTTCCATCCACGAACGCTTGAGGAGCTTCAACCCCTTCTCCCGCTGGCCGGCGGCGTCTAGGGCCGGGTTGAACTTGGCGACCGCCTGCCAGAAGGCTCCGTTGTCGGTTTCCAGGTTCGCGCCGTTGCGCATGTCCGGCTCACGGGCCGCGGCGACCGCGTAGGCGCCCACGCCAAAGGCCGGGTCCTGGCCGCCGCGGTCGGTCTGCATCGAACGGACATCCCATTCGCAAAGGTAGTTGCGCGGTGAAATGTGGCCCCGAAGCAGGCGCTCGTCCGTGCCGCTGAAGCGGCGCGCGCTCGGCCACAGGCTGCATTGATCGATGACTAAGCTATCGTGACCAGTTTGCTTGGCCAGGTTCTGTGCGAGGGCACGATAGAACTCGCCATACCCATTAGACAAGTAGTCGTTCCACCTCGTGATGGTGTTGGCGACGATCCATTCAGACCGCTGCGCCGTGCCGGCGGGCGGCACGGCGACGTTCTCGGCGCGTTCGAAGGCGGCGATGATTTCGGGATTGAAGCCCTGCGCGGTTGATGGCGGGCCTGGCTGGCTGTCCGTGAAATCGGACAGCATGATGCCGTAAGCTCCGCTCAAGGCGGCGGTCTCGCCCCAGCAGCTGGCGTACCAGTCGCCGTAGTTGCAGGCCGCCATGCCTTGCGGGCAGTCGTCCGCCGCGAGCGGCATCAAGGGGCTGATATGGCCCCAGCTCCCTTGCCATGCACGGTAGGACATCGGCATCGAGCCGCCGTCGCTTGCCATGATCGGCAGGTTGGGCCGCGCCTTGGTCCATTGGACCCAGGCCTGGAACTCAGGGCCTGCCGCCACGCCGTTGCTCCTGTTCTTCGCAAACGAAGCCGGCTCGTTGGAAAACAGGGAGAGCGGCTGCGCGAGTTCGTAGGTGTCCTCCCAACGCTGGGAACTGCTCGCCGGCACGAGCTTCCGTGCGGTCAAGGTCCTCGCGGCCTCCATCGCGTTCGCCATCGTCGTCTTTTCGTGGAAATGCGAGCCGTCCCGCCAAAACAGGTTCATCGGAGCGAGACCTGCGGTGGACCCCCAGGAGAGCTGGTAAACCGCGCTTGAGAAGGGCAGCGTGGCGTAGCTCGTGAGGCCGACTTGGCCTTGGGCATTAAGAGGCGACTGCGACCGGGCAGCCCCCGGCGTCAGCACCACCGCGGAAAGCACGGCCAGCACAGCGAGGGTCCTCCCGGCGGCAAGGGCCGTGGTTCGCCTTTGATACGAAGCATTTGGCGTATGGGGCCGCCTGCTGCCTCGCTCCGCCTGCGAGATCTGGCTCTCCAGAGACGCAGCATGCGCGTTGATGGCGGCAGCGGCAACAACTGGGCTGGCCTTCGTGTTGGCGGACGATGCAGGCTGGATCGCGGCGTCGGTAGGCATCAGTCGCGCCGAGGGCGGCATAGGCCCACAGGCGGGATCGTTCGTCTCGCATGCGCCCGGCGCTGCCGCAGGGGCGCAGGAAGCAGGCTCGTTTCGGGTGCAACCACTCGATTCGTACATCTGTTGGGATGCCTCGGTGTTTGTGGAAACCAGTTTCATACTGTACTCGACGGGACCTGATCTGACACCTTGCATATTTGGCGTCGGGCGGACCGTCGTTGTTTTGCCAATCGCCGTTGAAAGTTGGGTTGATCCGGAAATTCGGTTGGGCGGTCCTGGTGCGGATGGATGCCGGAGCATGGTTGATCAAGCTTTGGCCTCGGGACGGAGTATGACGTCGTGCCCGAGTGCGGTGAGACGCCGGGCCAGGCGCCTGGCCGTGCCATGCTTGTTGACGCGGTCGAGGTAGTCGGCCCCGAGATCGGCGAAGCTGACGCCATGCTGGAGCATGTGGAAGACGGCGATCAGGAATCTTGTGCGCCAGTGCCAAGGCGGCCTTCTTGGTGCCATGCGTGCCTTGAGGCGGTGGAACTTGTCGCGCAGGTAGGTGCCCTTGGCCTGCGCCGCCGAGACGGCCGCCGTCATCAGCGCGGCCTTCAGGAACGTGTTGCCCTTGCGGGTGCCGCGCCGCTTCTGCTTGCCCGCGCTTTCGTAGTTGGCCGGGCAAACGCCAACCCAGGCGGCAAGGCGCTGCGCCGTCCCGAACGCCGCCATGTCAGTGCCGATCTCGGCGATGATGGTCGCCGCGAGCAGCGCGTCCACGCCGGGAATGGTCACGAGCGGCTGCCTTATACCAGACGCCCTATGCCGTAACCGTTTTGGTCCAAGCTCGGGTTGCGATGGATCGGATGCGGTCTGGCATGGCCACAAGGGCGTTCCAGGCTGTGCAGCACGCCGCGACAATGGCGTCGTAGTCGGCGAACACGCGGTTCGAAAGCTGGTTCTGCCGCAGGTATTGCCACACGTTTTCCTGTGGGTTCAGTTCCGGCGAATACGGTGGCAGTCGGAGCAGGCTGATGTTGCCCGGCACGCGCAACCGCCCGCCGGTCTGATGCCAACCCGCCCCATCCAGCACGACCACGGCGTGGGCACCCGCGGCCACGCGGCGGCTGATCTCGGCCAGGTGCAGGCTCATGGCCTCGGCGTTGACGCGGGGCAGCACCAAGGCTGCGCCCACGCTGCGATCAGCGCATACGGCGCCGAACAGGTAGGCCGACTGGCGGCGCTGGTCGCACAGGGCAGCGGGCCGGCTGCCCTTGTCCGCCCACACGTAGGTCAGGGTGCCCAGCCGCAAACGGCTATGCCGTTTCGGCGAGCTGGCCGACGCGGGCCTCGTCCTGGTGCCAGACCTCGATGGGCATCCTCGCGACCCGCACGGCCTCGGGCAGTGCCGCGGTCACAAGGGTCGTAAACCCAGCGAAATCGCCTTGGCGATTTGCGCGCGCCCGAAAGACGCCTGCGCCGCGGCGTCCGCCTTGGGATGGCGCGGGCGCTTGGACATTCGGGCAAACCGGAGCCGATGCAGCAGCTCGGCCACGCTGCGCTCGTGCAAGGCGACGCCGAACAAGCACGCGATCCGCGCCTGGATGTCCACGCAGCGCCAGCGCACGACGCCGTCCGCCGCGACATCGGGCCCACGCCGTATCCAGTCCGCAACCTCCGCTTCCTGCTCGGGCGAAAGCCGGGGCTGGGCGCCGCCGCCATGCCGGTCGCCCAGGCCTGCAATGCCGTCCGCGTTGTAGCGGTGCACCCAGTCGCACAGGGTTTGCCGG
>CAXTTB010000057.1:0-12735 GCA_964246905.1 uncultured Acetobacteraceae bacterium
TCGACCAGCTTCTCGCCGACCTCCTGGCTCACCGCGCGCCGGGTCAGCAGGTGCTCGGCGCCGTAGGTCTCGGGCGTTTCCGACAGGATCACGGTGCCGCCGTGGCGCACCAAGAGGTCGCTTGCCGCGCCGAGCGCCGGGTTGGCAGAAACGCCTGAGTAGCCGTCCGACCCGCCGCATTGCAGGGCCACCACCAGTTCGCTGACCGGCACCGGCTCGCGCCGGACCTCGTTGCTCTCGGCCAGCACCTCGTGCACGAAGGCGACCGCGGCCTCCACCGTCTTGCGGGTGCCGCCCATCGTCTGGATGTCCATGTTGCGGACCCGGCCCGCGAGCCGCTGCTCCTCCAGCAGCCCGGCGATCTGGTTCACCTCGCAGCCGAGGCCCAGCACCACGACGTGGCTGAAGTTCACGTGCCGCGCATAGCCCGCGAGCGTGCGGCGCAGCAGGCGCAGCGGCTCCCCGTCCGTCATGCCGCAGCCGGTCTTGTGCGTCAGCGCCACCACGCCATCGACGCGGGGATACGCTGCCAGCGGGTCGTGCCCGGTGAACGGGTTGCGCTTGAAAACGTCCGCCACCAGCCCGGCGACATGCGCGCTGCAGTTCACCGAGGTCAGGATGCCGATGTAGTTCCGCGTGGCGACCCGCCCGTCCGGGCGGCGGATGCCGGAGAAGGTCAGCCCCTCGTTCGCCATCGCCGTGGGCCGGGCGTCCTGGCCGTAGGCGTAGTCCTTGGCGAAGTCGCCCATGCCGCAGTTGTGCACGTGGACATGGGCGCCGGGCGCGATGGGTTGGGTGGCGAAGCCGATGATCTGGCCGTACCGCTGGATCGCCTCCCCCTCCGCCAGCGCCCGAATGGCGGCCTTGTGCCCGGCCGGGATGCGCTCGACCGCCATGACGCCCGGCGCGACCTCGGCGCCCGGCAGCAGCGTGGAACGGGCGATCACCACCGCGTCCTCGGGATGCAGGCGGATGACGGACGGCTGCATGGCGGTTTCCTAGCCTTTCCGGACCGCCTGCACCGCGGCGCGGGCGGCGCCGAGCAGCAGGCCGCTGTCGTTGGCGATGGTCACGAGGCCGAACCCCATCGCGATCATCCGCGTCGCGTAGGCCGGGGTCAGGCAGTGGACGCAGGCGCCCAGGCCCCGGCGCTTGGTCTCCGTGATGATCCGCTCGTAGATCGCCATGATCTGCGGCTCCTCCCGGTCCAAGACCGGCGGCAGGCCCATGGAGAAGCCGAGGTCGCTCGGCCCGATGTACACCGCGTCGATGCCGGGCACGTCGAGGATGGCTTCCAGGTTGTCCACCGCCTGCTGCGTCTCGACCATCGGGATGCACAGGATCTCGTCGTTGGCGGTGGACTGGTAGGTGGTGCCCACGCCGTAGATGCCGGCGCGGATCGGCCCGTTGCTGCGCTTGCCCGCGGGCGGGTAGCGGCAATAGGACACGAAGGCCTCCGCCTCCGCCCGGGTGTTGACCATGGGGCAGATCACGCCGTAGGCGCCGGCGTCCAGCACCTTGCCGACGATGCCCGGCTCGTTCCAGGGCACGCGCACCATCGGCAGCACCGGATGCACCTGCATCGCCTGGAAGCAGGCGACCATCGACAGGTAGTCCTGCACGCCGTGCTGCAGATCGACGGTCACGCTGTCCCAGCCGGCCTGCGCCATGACCTCGGCCGAGAACCCGGCGGGGATCGCGAGCCAGCCGTTAACGGCCGCGCGGCCCTCCTGCCAGACCTGCTTCACCTTGTTCGGCATCGGGCGTTCCTCACGTCTTATGGTCCCGGCAGGCTAGGCCCCGGCCCAAACAGCGTCAATTCGCCAGCCGCATGACGGCATCCAGCAGCACCTGCGCGCCCGCCGCCAAGTGCTCCGGCGCGGTGTATTCGCTGGGATGGTGCGTGACGCCGCCGCGGCTCGGCACGAACAGCATGGCGCTGGGGCACAAGGGCGCGATCAGCACGCTGTCGTGCCCGGCGGCGGCCACCATGTCGCGCACCGGCAGTTGCCGCGCCGCCGCGACCTCCCGCAGCAGCGCGCCCAGCCCCGGGTCGAACCGGGCGGGGCCGAAGGAGGCGTAGGCATCGACCTCCAACTGCACGCCGCGGCGGGCGGCGATGGCGGTCCAGGCGATGCGGGCGGCGGCCTCCATCGCGGCGGCGCGGGCCGGGTCCTCGTGCCGCACGTCGCAGTGCAGCCGGGTCCGGCTGGGCACGGCGCCGCGGGCGTTGGGCGCGTTGCCGATCCAGGCGGCCGAGCTGCGCCCGCCGGGTTCGCCGGACCGGCCGATCTGCTCGGTCGCCAGGATCATCTCGGCCGCCGCCGCCAGGCTGTCGCGGCGCCCGCCCATCGCGGTGGCGCCGGCGTGGCTCGCTTCCCCGGTGATGGTCAGTTGGAAGTACAGCGCCTGGACGGTGCCGGTCACGACGCCGATGACGGCGCCGGCCTGCTCCAGCACTGGGCCTTGCTCGATGTGCGGCTCGATCCATGCGGCCCAATCGCGCGGGCCGGGCGTCGGGAAGCCGACCTGGAACGTCTCCGCCAGCGCCTCCCCCACCGTCTCCCCGGCGTCATCCATCGTGGTCAGGGCGCGGTCGAGCGGCAGGGCGCCCGCGTGCACCCGGCTGCCCATCATGGCGGGCGGGAAGCGGCTGCCCTCCTCGTTGGTCCAGACCACCAGCTCCAGCGGCGCCGCGGTCGTCACCCCGGCGTCGTGCAGCGTCCGCAGCGCCTCCAGCCCGGCCAGCACGCCGAACGCGCCGTCGAACCGCCCGCCGGTCGGCACGGTGTCCAGATGGCTGCCGAAGGCGACGGCCGGGCGCTGCACCTGGCCGCCGCGGCGCAGGAACAGGTTGCCGATGCCGTCGCGCTCCAGCGTGAGGCCCAGCGGCCCGCACCAGGACAGCAGCAGGGCGCGCGCCTCGGCGTCGGCCGCGGACAACGCCGGGCGGTTGCTGCCGCCCTCCGGCGTCGCGCCGACCGCGGCCATGTCGAGGTGCGCCCGCCAGAGCCGGTCCTGGTTCACGGATAGGGTCACGCAAGCCTCCTGTGCAATGCAGCGTAGGGTGACGCGCCTGGCCGCGTTGCGCTAGGCTATGGGGCAAAAGGAAACCCCCGATGTCACGTCCCGCCGACGCCGTGATCGCCCAGGCCCGCGAGTTCCTGGGCGAGCGCATCACCACCAACGCCGCCCTGTGCGAGCAGCACAGCCATGGCGAGGACAGCCAGCCCCGCAGCCTGCCGGACGCCGTGGCCTTCGTGGAGCGGGGCGAGGAAGCGGCGCGCGTCCTCGCCCTGTGCCACCAGCACGGCGTGCCCGTGGTGCCGTTCGGCGCCGGCACCAGCCTGGAGGGCCACGTCACCCCGGTGCGCGGCGGCATCAGCCTCGACCTGTCGCGGATGACCCGCGTGCTCCAGGTGAACCCGGCCGACATGGACTGCCGGGTCGAGGCGGGCGTCACCCGGCAGCAACTGAACGAGCACCTGCGCGACCAGGGCCTGTTCTTCCCCGTCGATCCCGGCAGCGAGTGCAGCATCGGCGGCATGTGCGCGACCCGCGCCTCCGGCACCGCCGCCGTGCGCTACGGCACCATCCGGGAGAACGTGCTGGGCCTCCAGGTGGCCCTCCCCGACGGGCGCCTGATCGAGACCGGCGGACGGGTCCGCAAGTCCGCCACCGGCTACGACCTCACCCATTTGATGCTGGGGTCGGAGGGCACGTTGGGCGTGATCACCGAGATCCAGCTCCGCCTGCACGGCATCCCGGAGGCCATGAGCGCCGCCATCTGCCAGTTCGACGACCTGGCCGGCGCGGTGGACAGCGTCATCGCCATCCTGCAGGCCGGCATCCCCATCGCGCGGATCGAGCTGCTGGACGACGTGCAGATGGGCGCCTGCATCGCCTACTCGAAGCTCGACGGCTACACCGCGCGCCCGACCCTGCTGCTGGAGTTCCACGGCAGCCCGGCTGCCGTCTCCGAGCAGGCGGCGCTGGCGGAGGAGGTCGCCGCGGGCTTCGGCGCCAGCGGCTTCCAATGGGCGACCGACGCGGCGGAGCGCAACCGGCTGTGGAAGGCGCGGCACGACGCCTATTGGGCGGCGCTCGCCCTGCGTCCGGGCTGCCGCGGGCTGGCGACGGACGCCATCGTGCCGATCTCCCGCCTGACGGAGCTGATCGTCGGCGCGAAGGCGGACATCGCGCAGTCCGGCCTCATGGCGCCTATCGTCGGCCATGTCGGCGACGGCAACTTCCACACCGTCATCCTGGTGCCGCCGGGCGAGGACGGGCTGGCGCGGGCTTGGGAGCTGGACAAGAAGATCGTGGCGCGGGCCATGGCGCTCGGCGGCTCCTGCAGCGGGGAGCACGGCATCGGCCTCGGCAAGCGCGAGTTCCTGGAGGCGGAGCACGGGGCGGAGACGCTGGCGGTGATGCGGCAGATCAAGGCGGCGCTCGACCCGCGCGGCATCATGAACCCGGGCAAGATGTTCCTGAACTGAGGCTGTCTATGGCGGACGACCCGGCATCGCGGGAGAAACGCCTGGGGGAGACGCCCAGCATCCACCGCACCGCCTCCGTGCGCGCCACCACCTTCGGCCGCTGGTGCGAGGTCGGCGCCCGCACCAAGGTCGCGGAGAGCAGCTTCGGCGACTATTCCTATGTCGTCAACGACAGCGACATCATCTACGCGGCCATCGGCAAGTTCTGCTCGATTGCGGCGCACACCCGGCTGAACCCCGGCAACCACCCGCTCGACCGGGTGATGCTGAGCCACGTCGGCTACCGCAGCAGCGCCTACGGACTGGGGCCGGACGACCCCGGGTTCTTCGACTGGCGGCGGAGCAGCCCGGTGACGCTCGGGCATGACGTGTGGATCGGCCACGGCGCGGTGGTGCTGCCGGGCGTCACGGTGGGCACAGGGGCGGCGGTGGGCGCCGGGGCCATCGTCACGAAGGACGTGCCGGAGTTTGCGGTCGTGGTGGGCAATCCGGGCCGCGTGCTGCGCATGAGGTTTACCGACCCGGTGATTGCGGACCTGCTGCGGATCGCCTGGTGGGACTGGCCGCACGAGCGGATCGGCGCGGCGATGGCGGACTTCCGCACGCTGGGCGCGGAGGCGTTCTGCGCGCGGCATGGCTGAGGCCAGGCCCAGGCGCCTTCACGCCTTCTCCGGCGCCGTGTCCCGGAAATACACCTCCACCGGCCCCATCAGCTTCATCGTCATCGGCGCGCCGGTCCGGTCCACGGCCTTGCCGACCGTGAGGCGCACCCAGCCCTCGCTCACGCAGTACTCGTCCACGTTGTTCTTCTCCACGCCCTTGAACCGCACGCCGACGCCGCGCTCGAGCAGGGCCGCGTTGTAGAACGGGCTTTTGGGGTGCGACGCCAGGCGGTCGGGCGGGGTGTCGGTTGCGGAGGCGTCGGTCATAGCGGGTGCTCCTTGGCTCCGGCCGCCGGGTCGGGCGCGGCGGCGTCCGCGGCCTGTTCCGCCTCGATCTCCCGCCGGGCGCGTTCCCAGAACTCCAGGTCGCCGCCATCGGGACGGCCGGCCTGCTCCCACAGCAGGTAGGCCCGGGTTCGGATCGGTTCCAGGATGTCGTCGCGCGCCATGATCTCTCTCCTTCGGGGGGATATAGCGCCTGGCGCGTGCCGGGGTTCGAAACCCCTTGCCGGCGCCCATCCCGGTGTTTCAGAGTGCCGCGCCCGCACCGCCGCCCTCCTGTGACCAAGCCGAAGATGCCATCAACCGCCCGGCGCGGCCGCAGCCTCCCCAGTTGGCCGGGCTGGGACGATGCCGGCAAACGTGCGAGAGTCAACCGAATATGCTGCAATGCGATAAGCCGGCATTGCGGCAAGCAGGCTTTGCTGGACCCGCAGCGTCCGTACTGCGAAAGTGATCCCGATGCTCCGTCGCCCCCTCGCGCCGTTGGCGCTCGTCCTGCTCGCCTTTGCCGGCCCCGCCTTGGCGCAGCCCGCCCCTGGAGGGCCGCCCGCCGTCGGCGTGGCGCAGGCGAAGAAGCAGCCCGTCACCGAAACCAGCGAGTTCGTCGGCCGCATCCAGGCCATCAACCGCGTCGATCTGGTCGCCCGGGTCACGGCCTTCCTGCAGGAACGCCACTTCACGGAAGGCGCGGAGGTTCATGCCGGCGACCTGCTGTACAAGCTGGAGCGCGCGCCGTTCGAGGCGCAGGTCGCCGGCCAGGCGGCGTCCGTGGCGCAGGCGCAGGCCGTGCTGGCAGGCAGCAGCCTGACCCTGGGCCGCGCCCAGGCGCTGCTGAACACCCCAGCGGGCCAGCGCAGCCTGGTGGACGACGCGCAGGCGACCCAGCGGAGCCAGGCGGCGCAACTGTCCAACGCGCAGGCGCAACTGCGGCTGGCGCAGACCAACCTCGACTACACGGAGATCAAGGCTCCCATCGACGGCAAGATCACCCGCACCACCGTGACGGAGGGCAACGTCGTCAGCCCAAGCTCCGGCGTGCTCGCGACCATCGTGAGCCAGGACCCGATGTACGTGCTGTTCCCCGTGTCGGTCCGCGCCGCCGTGGACCTGCGGGACCGCTACGGGGACAAGGGCGGGTTCGGCGCGGTGACGATCAAGCTCCGCCTGCCCAACGGCAAGCTGTACGACCAGTCCGGCAAGCTCGACTACGTCGATCCGACGGTGGCGGCCAACACCGACACCCTGACGTTGCGTGGGCGCGTGCCGAACCCGCTGCGCCCGGGATCGAGGCCCGGCGACATCGGCGACCGGGAGCTGTCGGACGGGGAGTTCGTCACGGTGTCGCTGGAAGGCGTGCAGCCGGTTGACCAGATCGTGATCCCGCGCAGCGCCATCCTGTCTGACCAGCAGGGCAACTACGTCTGGGTGGTGGGCGACGGCAACAAGGCAGAGCAGCGCCGGCTGCAACTGGGCCAGAGCACCCCGGGCCTCGCGGTGATCTCGGCCGGGCTGAAGGAAGGGGAGACGGTGGTGGTGGACGGCGTGCAGCGCGTGAAACCCGGCATCACCGTGGCCCCCGGCCCGGCCAGCGCCGGCCCGACGATCCCCGCCTCCGCGCCGCGGACCTGACGCCATGATCTCCGCCACCTTCGTTGACCGCCCACGGCTCGCCATCGTCATCGCGATCATCACGGTGATCGCCGGGCTGATCGCGATGACCGTGATCCCCGTCAGCCAGTTCCCGGACGTGGTGCCGCCGCAGGTCCAGGTCACGACCCGCTACCCCGGCGCCTCCGCCGCGGTGGTGGAGGCGACGGTGGCCCAGCCGCTGGAGGCGCAGGTCAACGGCGCCGACCAGATGATCTACATGAAGTCCAACTCCGCCAACGACGGGAGCTATGGGCTGACGGTCTCGTTCGCGCTGGGCACCAACCCGGACATCAACACGGTGAACGTCAACAACCGCGTGCAGGCGGCGCTGTCCCGCCTGCCGGCGGAGGTGCAGCGCCAGGGCGTCACCGTGCAGAAGCGGTCCTCGGCGATCCTGGAGTTCCTGGCGTTCTCCAGCGAAGGGGCGAAGCAGGACCCGCTGTTCATCTCCAACTACGTGACGATCAACGTGCTCGACCGCCTGTCCCGGGTGAGCGGGGTCGGGTCGGCCACGCTGTTCGGCGCGCTCGACTACTCCATGCGCGTCTGGTTCGACACGAGCCGGATGGTCAGCCTGAACCTGGCACCCAGCGACATCATGCTGGCGATCCAGCAGCAGAACGTGCAGGCGCCGGTCGGCCGGGTGGGCGCCCGGCCCACCAGCGACGACACGCAGTTCCAGATCAACCTGCAGACCAAGGGCCGCCTGGCCACGGCGGAGGACTTCGGCAACATCCTGCTGCGCGCCAACCCCGACGGCTCGGTGCTGCGGCTGCGCGACGTGGCGCGGGTCGAGCTGGGCGCCGCGACGCAGGACAGCGAAAGCCGGCTGAACGGCAACCCGGCGGTCACGCTCGGCGTGTACCTCGCCCCCGGCGCCAACGCGGTGCGGACGGCGGACCGCGTGCAGGCGGCGCTCGACGACCTGTCCAAACGATATCCCGAGGGCCTCAAGTCGCAGGTGTTCTACAACAGCTCGACCTTCGTGTCCGACACGATCAGCGAGGTGAAGTCCACCCTGCTGGAAGCCTTCGCGCTGGTGGTGGTCGTGGTGTTCCTGTTCCTCGGCAACTTCCGCGCGACCATCATCCCGAGCATCGCCGTGCCGGTCAGCCTGGTCGGCACCTTCGCGGTGCTGCTGGCGCTCGGCTACTCCGCCAACACCGTGTCGCTCCTGGCGCTCGTGCTCGCCATCGGCATCGTGGTCGATGACGCCATCGTCGTGGTGGAGAACGTCGAGCGCGTGATGGAGGAGGAGCCGGAGCTTTCGCCCAAGGACGCGACGAAGAAGGCCATGGCGCAGATCACCGCGCCGATCATCGCCATCACCCTCGTGCTGCTGTCGGTGTTCGTGCCCATCGGCTTCATCCCCGGCATCTCCGGCACGCTGTTCCGCCAGTTCGCCGTCACCATCAGCGTGTCGGTGCTGATCTCGGCCATCAACGCGCTCACCCTGTCCCCGGCGCTGTGCGGCGTGTTCCTGCGGCACGGCGGGCCGAAGCGCGGCATCCTCGGGCGGATCGGGCGCGGCATCGACCGGGTGCGGGACGGCTACGCCGGGGTCGTCACGCGGCTGTTGCGGGTCAGCGTCCTCGGCGTGCTGCTCGTGGCGCTGTGCGGCGGGGGAATCTTCCTGCTGAACCTCCGCACGCCGACCGGGTTCCTGCCGGACGAGGACCAGGGCGCGTTCTTCGTCGCCGTGCAGTTGCCGGACGGCGCCAGCGTGACCCGCACCCGCGGCGTGGTGGAGCGGGTGGAGGCGGTGGCCCATGGCATCCCGCAGATCCAGAACGTGCTGGCCATCGTCGGCTTCTCCCTGCTCGACGCCGGCAACCAGTCCAACGCGGCGTTCGTCGTGCTGCGCATGAAGCCGTTCGCCGACCGCAAGGCCGCGGCCGACAAGGTGCAGGCGCTGATCGGCAAGATGTTCGCCGGCGTCCAGCAGATCCGGTCGGCGACGATCTTCCCCTTCAACCTGCCGCCGATCATCGGGCTATCGACCAGCGGCGGCTTCGAGTACCAGTTGCAGAACCTGGAGGGGCGGGAACCCGCGGAGATGGGCACCGTGCTGAACGGCCTGCTCGCGGCGGCGAACCAGGACCCGAAGCTCGCCCGGGTGTTCAGCACCTTCAGCCCGACGACGCCCAGCATCTACCTCGACATCGACCGGGAGAAGGCACAGGCGCTGGGCCTGTCGATCAGCGACGTGTTCACCTCGCTGCAGGGCACGCTGGGCGGCATCTACGTGAACGACTTCAACCTGTTCGGCCGGACCTGGCAGGTGAACATCCAGGGCGACGCCGCCGACCGGACCGACATCCCGGCGATCTGGCGCATCTACATCCGCAACCGGCTCGGCACCATGGTGCCGCTGCGCTCCATCGCCGACGCGCGGATCGTGCTGGGGCCGCAGACCATCAGCCGCTACAACAACTACCGCTCGATCACCGTGAACGGCACGCCGAAGCCCGGCGTGTCCTCGGGCGACGCGCTGGCGGCGATGGAGCAGCTCAGCGACAAGACCCTGCCGACCGGCTACAGCTTCGAGTGGACGGGGACGGCGTTCCAGGAGAAGTCCGCCTCGGGACAGACCGGCCAGATCCTGGGGCTCGCGATCCTGTTCGCCTACCTGTTCCTCGTGGCGCTGTACGAGAGCTGGGTGATCCCCGTGCCGGTGCTGCTCTCGGTCAGCGTCGGCATCCTGGGATCGTTCATCGGGCTGTGGGTGGGGGGCTTGGCGCTCGACCTGTACGCGCAGATCGGGCTGGTGGTGCTGATCGCGATTGCGGCGAAGAACGGCATCCTGATCGTGGAGTTCGCCAAGGAGCAGCGGGAAGCGGGCCACCCGATCATGGAGGCGGCGCAGCTCGGCGCCCGCGCCCGGTTCCGCGCCGTGATGATGACCTCCATCGCCCTGGTCCTCGGCCTGCTGCCGCTCGTGGTGGCGAACGGCGCGGCGCAGGTCAGCCGGCGCGCGGTCGGCACCCCGGTGTTCGCCGGCATGATCGCGGCCAGCGCGTTCGGCATCTTCCTGATCCCGATGCTGTACGTCACCTTCCAGGGCTTGCGGGAGAAGACCAAGGCCCGCTTCGGCAGGAAATCCGACAAGGCGCTTGAGCGCGTGCATTGAACCCCCTTGGCCTTTTGCCCGCCAGCCGCATCTCATCATTCTGCCTAGACCCGAGCGAGGAACCGTAAGCATGACAAAATTCGGCATGGCCCAGCCCGTGCGGCGCGTGGAAGACCCCCGTCTGCTGATCGGCAACGGACGCTACACCGACGACATCACGCTGGCGAACGAGGCCTTCGGCATCGTCCTGCGCAGCCCGCACGCCGCGGCGCGCATCCTGTCGATCGACACCTCCGCCGCCGTGGCGCTGCCCGGCGTGCTCGCGATCTACACCGGGGCGGACCTCAAGGCGGACGGGATCGGCGGCCTGCCCTGCGCCGTGCCGCTGAAGAACCGGGACGGCTCGCCCCGTGCCGAGGTGCCGCACCCGGTGCTGGCCGACGGCGAGGTGCGCCATGTCGGCGACCCCGTGGCCTTCATCGTGGCGGAAACCCACCAGGCGGCCCGGGACGCCGCCGAGGCGGTCATGGTGGACTACGACATCCTGCCCAGCATCACCGACCTCGGCGCCACCCTGGACGCCGGCGCCCCGGCGGTCTGGCCGCAGGCGGCGGGCAACGTGTGCTTCGACTGGGAGACCGGCGAGAAGGAGCGCACCGAAGCCCTGTTCGCCGAGGCGGCGCACGTCACCCGGCTGACGGTGGTGAACAACCGCGTCGTCGTGGCCTCCATGGAGGCGCGGGCGGCGGTGGCCGACTATGACGCGGCAACCGACCGCTGGACGCTCTACACCAACACGCAGGGCGGCTGGACCATCAAGTCGATGCTGGCCCAGGCCGTGTTCAACGTGCCGGAGGACCGCTTCCGCGTCGTGACGCCCGATGTCGGCGGCGGCTTCGGCATGAAGCTGTTCCTGTATGCCGAGCACGCGCTCACCTGCTACGCGGCCCGGCGCCTCGGCCGCCCGGTGAAGTGGGCCAGCGAGCGGAGCGAGGCGTTCCTGTCGGACACCCACGGCCGCGACAACATCACCCAGGGCGAGATCGCGCTCGACAAGGACGGCAACTTCCTGGCGCTCCGCACCCGCAACGTCGCCAACATGGGCGCCTACCTGTCCAACTTCGCGCCGTTCATCCCGACCATGGCGGGCACCAAGGTGCTGGCCAGCGTCTATAAGTTCCAGGCGATCTACGTGAACGTGCTCGGCGTGTTCACCCACACGGTCCCGGTGGACGCCTACCGCGGCGCCGGACGGCCCGAGAGCAACTACGTGGTCGAGCGCCTGATCGACGCCGCCGCCGCCGAGGTCGGGATCGACCGGATCGAGCTGCGCCGCCGCAACATGGTGGCGCCGGCCGCCATGCCGTACCTGACCGCGATGAACCAGACCTACGACAGCGGCGACTTCCAGCGCGTGCTGGATGCGGCGCTGGAGAAGATCGACTGGGCGGGCTTCGAGGGCCGGCGCGCCAGCAGCGCGCGGCGCGGCATGAAGCGCGGCATCGGCATGTCGTACTACCTGGAAGCCACCGGCGGCGCGCCGAGCGAGCGGGCGGAAATCCGGTTCGCCGAGGACGGCTTCGTCGATGTATTCGTCGGCACGCAGAGCACCGGGCAGGGCCATGAGACGGCCTACGTCCAGCTCACCGTCGATCAGCTCGGCATCGACGGCGACAAGGTGCGGATCAAGCAGGGCGACACCGACACCATCCCGACCGGCGGCGGCACCGGCGGAGCGCGCAGCCTGTACTCCGAGGGCCAGGCCATCCTCGTCACCGCGGCGAGCGTCATCGAGAAGGGCAAGCAGGCGGCTTCGGAGGCGCTCGAGGCCGCCGTGTCCGACATCGAGTTCTCGGCCGGGCGGTTCAGCGTCGCCGGCACCGACCGCGGCATGGACATCCTGCAGCTCGCCGCCGCGCAACGCGCCCGGGCGGCCAGCGGCCAGGCCGCAACGCAGCTCGACGCGGCGGAGGTCGCCAAGATCGACGTGCACACCTTCCCGAACGGCTGCCACATGGCGGAGGTGGAGATCGACCCCGACACCGGGATGATCAGCATCCTCCGCTACATCGTGTGCGACGACGTGGGCAAGGCGGTGAACCCGATGATCGTGCGCGGCCAAGTGCATGGCGGCGTTGCCCAAGGGTTCGGCCAGGCGGTGCTGGAGCGGACCAGCTACGACCCGCAGTCCGGCCAGTTGCTGTCGGGCAGCTTCATGGACTACGCCCTGCCGCGCGCCGCCGACCTGCCGGACATCGAGGTGGACCTGATCGAGGTGCCCTGCGCCAGCAACCCGCTGGGGGTGAAGGGCGCCGGGGAGGCCGGCGCCGTGGGCAGCCCGCCCGCGGTGATCAACGCCATCGTCGATGCGCTGTCCGACACCGGGGTGAAGAGCATCGACATGCCCGCCACGCCGGAGAAGGTGTGGAAGGCGATCCACATGAGCCGCGCCGCCTGACGCGGGACAACGGGGGTGGGATCGGTGATCCCACCCGCCCCCCCCGGGGGGAGCCCGCGGCCCACAGCCGGCACAATTGCCCAGCCACCCCGGGGGGGCCCGCCACCCAGCGGG
>CAXTTB010000058.1:0-11096 GCA_964246905.1 uncultured Acetobacteraceae bacterium
CCCCAGGCCCGGATGTGCCCGGCCTCCCGCAGCGCCTCGAACCCCGCCACCGTGTCCGCCAACGGCACCCCGCCCCGCCAATGCAGCAAGTACAGGTCCAGCCGGTCCGTCCGCAGCCGCTTCAAGCTGCGGGCGCAGGCCTGCGCCACCCCGGCGCGGCTGGCGTTTTGCGGATACACCTTGGACACCAGGAACACCCTCTCCCGCTGCCCGGCCATCGCGTCGGCCACGACCTCCTCCGCGGCACCTTCCCCATACATCTCCGCCGTGTCGATCAGCGTCATGCCGAGGTCGATGCCGAGCCGGAGCGCCGCCGCCTCCTCCGCGCGGGGCCGGCGTCCCTCCCCCATGCGCCCGGTGCCCTGCCCCAGCCGCGGCATGTCACCCGGCATCAGCCGCCTCCTCCGCCCGGCGCAGCAGGCGCAGGAAGTTGCCGCCCCACAACGCCCCGATCTCCGCCGCGCCATACCCGCGCCGCACCAGCTCGGCCGTCAGGTTCCCGCTCTCCGAAGCGTCCCGCCAGCCGGAGAACCCGCCGCCGCCGTCGAAGTCCGAGCTGATGCCGACATGCGCCAGGCCGCAGCGCTTCACCACGTAGTCGATATGGTCCACGTAGTCGGAGACGGTCACGCCGCCCTCGCGCAGGCCGGGGCGGAGGAAGCTGGGGACGGCGGTGATGTTCACCATGCCCTCGCAGTCCCGCAGCGCGTCCAGCATCAGGTCGTCCACGTTGCGCGGCACGTCGCACAGCGCCCGCACGCAGGAATGCGTCGCCAGCACCGGGGTGCGCGACAGCATCGCCGCCTGCAGCGCCCCTTGCTTCGACACGTGCGAGATATCGACCAACATGCCGAGCCGGTTCAGCTCCCCCACCGCCGCCCGGCCTAGCTCGCTCAAGCCGCCATGCAGCGTCTCCGCGTCGCCCAGGTCCTTGCGCGGGTTGCTGCTGTCGGCCAGCGCGTTGTGCCCGTTGTGCGTGAGCGTCAGGTAGCGCGCGCCCTTGGCCCGGAACGCCGCGAGCATCCCCAGGTCCTCGCCCATCGCGTGGCCGTTCTCGACCGCGGGGATGATGGCGGTGACGCCGTCCCGGTGCGCCGCCTCGATGGCGTCCGCCGTCGTGGCGACCCGGGTGCCGCCCCCGTCCTGCCCGCCTCCTTCGCGCCCCATACCGTTGATCCCGTCCAGCATGGCGAGCGCCCGGCTGCCCGCGGACGCCCATCCCTCCGGCGTGCGCGGCCCCTGCGGCACGTAGGCGATGAAGCACCCGGCCTTCATGCCCCCGGCCCGCATCTTCGGCAGATCGACCCGGCGGCCCGTCTGGTCCCGCGGCGTGTCCGCGAAGAAGTCCGGGCCGGCCGGCCACGGGATGTCGATATGCGTGTCGAGCGCCAGCAGCGTCGCGTGCAGGGCCGAAGCGTCCATTCCAGAATCCACCATCAAAACCCCACGCGGTCCCCGCCCTTGAGGTGCAGGATCTCGCGCGCCTCCGCCGGCGTCGCGATTTCCAGGCTCAGCTCCTCCAGGATGTGCTTGATCTTCGCCACCTGCTGCGCGTTGGACCGGGCCATCTGGCCGCGCCCGATGTACAGGCTGTCCTCCAGCCCGACGCGCACGTTGCCGCCCAGGATGCCGGCCATGGTGGTGAACGCCATCTGGTGCCGCCCGGCGGCCAGCACGGACCATACGTAGTCCTTGCCGAACAGCCGGTCCGCGGTTTCCCGCATGAACATCAGGTTGCGCTGCTCCGCGCCGATGCCGCCCAGGATGCCGAAGATCGTCTGCACGAACAGCGGCGGCTCCACGACACGGCGCTCCAAGAGGTAGGCGAGGTTGTAGAGGTGCCCCACGTCGTAGCACTCGAACTCGAACCGCGTGCCGTGCCCGCGGCCCATGGTGCCCACGATGTTCTCGATATCCCGGAAGGTGTTGCGGAAGATGTGGTTGTCGGTGCCGGCGAGGTAGGGCTTCTCCCACGGGTGCTTCCACTCCGTGATCTTGTCCCCGGCGCGGGAGATGTTGAAGTTCATCGACCCCATGTTGAGGCTGCACATCTCGGGCTTCGCCTGCATGGGCGCCGCCAGCCGCTCCTCCACCGTCATGTTCAGCCCGCCGCCGGTGGTGATGTTCAGCACGGCGTCGGTGGACTGCTTGATGGTGGGCAGGAAGCGCATGAACACGGCCGGGTCGGGGGTCGGCTCGCCGGTCTCGGGGTCGCGGGCGTGCAGGTGGATGATGGCGGCGCCGGCCTCCGCGGCCTCGATGGAGCTTTGGGCGATCTGCTCCGGCGTGACCGGCAGGGCGTCCGACATGCTGGGCGTGTGGATGGCGCCGGTGATGGCGCAACTGATGATGACCTTGGACATGGGCGGTTTCCCCGGTGCTGGCGTTTCCGCCAGTCTGCACCGCCCTGCGCCCCGCCGCCACCCTTGCCGGCGGGCGCCTCGTGCCTGTATGGTCTTGCCGTGTGTCCGCGTAGCTCAGCAGGATAGAGCACAGGATTCCTGGTTGCGGAATTGGGCGCGGCGCTTGGAAACGGCGCCGTGGAACCGCTCAAAGTCGGGGAACGCTTCGGCGCGCTTGCGCCATGCCGATCCCGAGCCAAGCCCGGTCGAAAGGCCGGGACGGTGTAGAGACTGGACGGGCGGCACCTACGGGCCTCAAGCCTAGGGTGAAGGGACAGTCCAGACCACGAACGCTCCCTGCTCAGGAAGCGGCGGCGAAAGCCGAAGTGGGATGAATCCTGGGGCCGTGGGTTCGAATCCCGCCGCGGACACCACACCGCCACGTTGCTCGGCAATCCTCCCCCCAAAGGGATGCGGCATCCACGGAGGCCTTGGACACGCATGGCAGGCTGGACGGACGCCGCATCCCGCGACGAGCTGGCGCGATGCCGGCTGCTGGAGGTCGAGGCCGGCGGCACGGCCCTCCTGCTGTATGACCTCGCGGGCACGGCCTACGCCACCGCGGCCGTGTGCCCGCACCACGCGGCCTGGCTGAGCCAGGGCGGCGTGGACGGCGGCCGGGTCATCGACCCCGCGACCGGGCGCGACGGCGTGGCGGACGTGGCCATCCGGGACGGCCGCGTCGCCGCCATCGAGCCTATCTTGCCGGACGAGGCGGCGCGGGACGTGGTGGACGTGTCGGGCAAGGTCGTCACCGCCGGGCTGATCGACACGCACGGCCACGTGTACCAGCACGTCACCGGCAAGTTCGGCCTGAATGCGGACATGGTGGGCGTGGACTCCGGCGTCACCACCGTGGTGGACCAGGGCGGGCCGAGCTGCATGACCATCCCCGGCTTCCGCGCCTTCATCGCGGAGCCGGCGCAGACGCGCGTGCTGTGCTTCATCTCCGCCTACCTGGTCGGCGGGCTGGAGGGGCATCTCTACCCCGACCTGTACGGCCCCGGCCAGTTGAACGTCGAGCACACCGTGCGGGCGGCGCGGGAGAACCCGGACCTGGTGCGCGGCGTCAAGGCCCATGCCGAGATCGGCGGCGCGTCGCGCTGGGGGCTGGAGGTCATCAAGATCGGCAAGCAGATCGCCCGCGGCGCCGGGCTGCCGCTGTACATCCACCTGGGCCAGCTCTGGCCCGCCAAGGACGGCGTCGCCATCGACCCGGACGAGGTGGTGCGCGAGCTGATGCCTCTGATGGAGCCGGACGACGTGCTGGCCCACCCCTTCACCCGCCACCCCGGCGGCTTCATCTCGGCGGAGACCGGGCAGGTGCACCCGGTGGTCTGGGCGGCGCTGGAGCGCGGGGTCACGGTGGATGTCGGCCACGGCTCCCACTTCTCCTTCGACATGGCGCGCAAGGTGCTGGCGGAGGGCATCGTGCCGCACACGCTGGGCGCCGACATGCACGGCTACAACGTCCGCGTGCCGGATGCGGCGGATGGCGCGGCGCGGGCGGCCAACCCGTTCTTCGGCGTGGCGCCGTTCAACCTGACCAACGCGATGTCCAAGCTGCTGGCGCTGGGCATGACCCTGCCGCAGGTGCTGGCAACCGTGACCAGCAACCCGGCCCGCATGTTGCGGATGGAGGACAGCATCGGCAGCCTGCAGGTGGGCCGGGAGGCCGACATCACCGTGCTCGACGTGCTGGACGGGCGGTTCGAGCTGGCCGACAACAGCGGCGTGCGGATGACGGCCGAGCAGATGATCGTCCCCGTTTTCGCGCTGCGCGCCGGGCAGCGGCACGACGCGCGAAGCCCGCTGGTGCCCCGGCCGATGGCGGCGGCGTAGCCCTTGCCATCCGAGCCGCGCCAGCGCCTGCATGACGGCGCTGCGCTCCCCCCATGTTGCAAGTCCAAGGCCTGCGCCCATTATGCGCTCCAGCAACCCTTCACAGTACCCAGGAGTAGCGTGTTGAGCTTGTCGGGTGTGTTTGCGCGAGGCGTTTCGCTGGTTGGCGGCGGGGCGCTGCTGATGCGGCGGCTGAGGTACGGCGCGCCCGAACCGGCCTGGGGGAGCGCCCCGGCCATCCCGGAGCCGAAGCCGCAGGGCGCCATCCCAACCCTGAAAATGCCGACGGCACGGGGATGGGACCCGGGGCAGACGCCCATCGCGGCGCCGGGCCTCAAGGTCAACGCCTTTGCCCGGGGGCTGAAGCACCCGCGCTGGATGCTCGTGCTGCCGGGCGGCGACGTCCTGGTCGCGGAGTCCACGCAGGTGGACAGGTCCGCCAAGGATGCCTTCGACTACGCCATGGTCAGCACCATGCGCCGCGCCGCGGCGATGGGAGACAGCGCCAACCGCATCAGCCTCCTGCGCGACGCAGACGGCGACGGCGTGGCGGAATCCCAGGATGTCTTCATGGAGGGCCTGAACCAGCCCTTCGGCATGGCGTGCCTGGGCCGCGACTTCTACGTCGGCAACACCGACGGCGTGGTCGTCTTCCCTTACGACGAGGGGGCAAGCCGGATCACGGCGCCCGGACGCAAACTCGTCGATTTCAAGCCTGGCGGCCATTGGACGCGCAGCCTCCTGCCAAGCCCGGACGGCCGGAAGCTCTACGCCGGCGTCGGCTCGCTCAGCAACATCGGCGACGAGGGCATGGAGGCCGAGGCGGGGCGTGCCGCCATCTACGAGCTCGACCTCGCGACGGGCAGCAGCCGCATCTTCGCCAGCGGCCTGCGCAACCCGGTGGGCCTCGCATGGGAGCCGACGACCGGCGCGCTTTGGACGGTCGTGAACGAGCGCGACGGCCTGGGCGACGAGACGCCGCCCGACTACCTGACCTCGGTGCGCGACGGGGGCTTCTATGGCTGGCCGTATTGCTACTGGGGCCAGACCGTGGACGACCGGGTGCCGCAGGACGCGGCGGCGGTGGCGCGTGCGTTGAGGCCGGACTACGCGCTGGGCGGGCATACCGCGTCGCTGGGCCTGTGCTGGGTTCCGGCGGGCACGTTGCCGGGCTTCCCGGAGGGCATGGCGGTCGGGCAGCACGGGTCGTGGAACCGCAGTACGCTGAGCGGCTACAAGCTGGTGTTCGTGCCGTTCGCGGACGGGCGGCCGTCCGGTCCGCCGCGGGACATCCTTTCGGGGTTCCTCAGCCCCGACGAACGCGCGTCCTATGGGCGGCCGGTCGGCGTGACGCTCGGCGCGGACGGCCGCTCCTTGCTGATGGCGGACGACGTGGGCGACGTGATCTGGCGCGTGACGGGCGACGGCCCGGCCTGAGCATCGGCTCGCCTCGGCCCATTCCCCGTGGCGAGCGAGTGGGGGGAGAGTGCCGGCGCCGCGGCTGCAAGCCTGGGGGGCAGGCCAGAAACCAAGGCCCAGGCCGCCGCCGCAGTCGTCGTGCGGCCTCGCTGGCACCCATCTTGCTTCACCCAGCGCACGCTCCCACCAAGGACCTCCGCCATGCCCCTGACCCGCCGCGCCGCCTTGGCGACCGGCCTGTCCGCCCCGTTTGTGTCCCGGACCGCCCGCGCCGGAACGGTGGTCAAGATGGGCACCCTCAAGCTGATCCACGCCATCACCCCATACTTCTACGAACGCTTCGTGCCGGACGGGATGCGCGTCGAGGTCATCGCCTTCGAAAGCCCGACCGACGGCAAGGCGGCGGTCGTGACGCGCTCCATCGACTTCGGCACCTTCGGCATCGCCGCCGCGATCCAGGGCGCCGCCGCGCGGGAGCCGCTGACCGTCGTCGGCTCCGTGTGCAACAAGGGCATGGGCGTCGTGGCGCGGAAGGACGGTGGCATCGACAGCCTCAGGGACCTGCGCGGGCGCCGGGTGGCGATCTGGCCCGGCTCCACCCAGGAGGTGTTCATCCTGGACCGCCTGCGGATGGAGGGCATGTCGGTCCATGACATCACCCCCGTGCGCGTCAGCTTCAGCGAGATGCACACCGCACTCGCCCGCGGCGACGTGGACGCCTACGTGGGCGCGGAGCCGGCGCCGGGCGTCTCCGTCAGCACGGGCATCGGCAAGATCGTCGAGTATCCCTACTCCACGCCGATGGGCAGCCTGAACCAGATCCTCGCCACCCACCGGGACACCGTGGCGGCGCGTCCGGAGCTGGTGCGGACCATGGTGGGCCTGCAGCGCAAGGCGGCCGAGTTCGCCACCAGCCATCCGGACGAGATGATCGCCATGGTGGTCGCCAAATTGGGCCAGAAGCGGGACGCCATCGCCGTGTCGCTGCCGAACGTCGAGCTGAGCTGGCGCATGACGCCGGAGATGGTCGGGCAGTGCAGGACCTACGCCGAGCACATGCTGGACGCGAAGCAGATCCGCGCCCTGCCCGACTTCGCCTTCCTGGACCCGCGCTTCTCGGACGAGGTCGCGGCCGCGTCGTGACGCCGCCCCGCCTGACGCCATCACGCCTCCTGCGGCTGCAGGCGCCGCTCGCCATGGCGCTGCCGCTGCTGGCACTCGCGGGCTGGTGGGCGTCCACGCGCGGCAGCGGCTACCGGCTGATCCCGGCGCCGGGCGAGGTCGGGCTGGCGCTGTGGGACCTGGCGTTCGGCGGCATCAACGACGATGCGTTCAGCGGGATGCTGCTGACGCACGTGATCGCGTCCGCCTCCCGCGTGTACGGCGCGTTCCTGCTGGCCGCGGCCGTGGCGCTGCCGCTGGGCCTCGCGATTGGCCGGGTCTGGCTGGCGCGCGCCCTGCTCGACCCGGTGCTGCAGGTGCTGCGCCCGGTGCCGGTCACGGCGTGGCTGCCGCTGTCCATGATCGTGTTCGGCCTCGGCCCGCGCTCGGCGTTCTTCCTGGTGGCGCTCGGCGCGTTCTACCCGATCCTCATCAACACGGTGTTCGGCGTGCGCAGCGTGGAGCCGCGGCTGTTCGAGGCGGCGGCGATGCTCGGCACGACGCCGGCGGCCATGTTCGCCCGCGTGGTGCTGCCGGCGTCGCTGCCCGGCATCTTCACGGGCCTGCGGCTCGGCCTCGGGCTGTCCTGGGTCGTGATCGTGGTGGGCGAGATGACCGGGGTGGAAACGGGCCTCGGCGCCATGATTATGGACGCGCGGCAGTTGTCGCGCACAGAGATCATCATCGCCGGCATGGTGACCATCGGCGCCGTCGGGTACTTGTCGGACCAGGCGGTGCTGCGGCTCGGGCGGCGGGTGCTGCGCTGGAGTCCGCAGCACGGATGACACCGCTCCCCGACGCCATCCGGGTGCAGGCCCTCACCAAGCGGTTCGCCGGGCCAGGCGGCGAGGTGGTGGCGCTGCAGGACGCGGAGCTGCGCGTCGCCGGGGGCGAGTTCGTCTGCCTGATCGGCGCGTCCGGCTGCGGCAAATCGACGCTGCTGCGCATCATCGCAGGGTTCGAGACGGCGAGCGAAGGCCGGGTCGAGGTGCGCGGGCGGCGGGTGGAGGGGCCGGGGCCGGACCGCGGCATGGTGTTCCAGGACTACGGCCTGTTCCCTTGGCTGACGGTGCGGCGCAACATCGGCTTCGGCCCGGAAAGCCGCGGCAAGGGGCGGGCGGAGGTCGCGGCCACCACGCAGCGGTTCCTCGACATGATCGGCCTGTCCGCCTTCGCCGACGCCTACCCGCACCAGTTGTC
Source organism: uncultured Acetobacteraceae bacterium (assembly GCA_964246905.1). Lineage (GTDB taxonomy): Bacteria > Pseudomonadota > Alphaproteobacteria > Acetobacterales > Acetobacteraceae > CAHJXG01. The sequence continues at coordinate 8,025 of CAXTTB010000058.1, forward strand.
CGGCGGCATGAAGCAGCGGGTCGCCATCGCCCGGGTGCTGGCCAACGACGCCCGCGTGGTGCTGATGGACGAGCCGTTCGGCGCGCTGGACGCCATGACGCGGGAGCGGCTGCAGGACGAGCTGCTGGCGCTGTGGGCCAGCACCGGCCTCACCGTCGTGTTCGTCACCCATGCCATCGAGGAGGCGATCTTCCTCGCCGACCGCGTGGTCGTCATGTCACCCGGCCCCGGCCGCATCGTGTGCGACGTGCCGATCCCCCTTGCCCGGCCGCGCGACGTGTCCTCCCCCGAGTTCAACGCGCTGCGGCGGGAGCTGTCGGCGCTGCTGCATTCCAACCACGCCAGGGTGGCCGGGTGAGGATCACCTGGGACGGCACCTGTGACGGCCGGTGGTGCGGCAGATGATGGCCTGGATGGCGGGCGACGGATCGACGCCGCCCATGCGCGCCCGCACCGCCCTCCAGGCGTCCCCGGGTGATGGATCGTCGGCTGCGAACTCGATCCCGGCATAGGCCTCGGCGAGCGGCAGCTCGGCCCCGATCTCCGGCATGGCCAGCACGGCGCCGTCCGTCAGCACGTGGCCGGTCCAGTCGTCGCCCGCGCGCGATCACGCTGTGCTCAACCGTGCCGCCCGTCATCGCGACGGGCGGCACGCCGTCGAACTCGTATCGCAGCTCTTGCCGGCGCTCCCAGGCCGGGAACCCGTCAAGCGTCGTGGGCCGGCGAAGGGCGGCGTCCATGGCGCGCAGCCCAGCACGGCGCCAGGGGAACCATCCGGCGTGGATCGCTTTTCTTACGTCAGACGGGCAGAGGACGCGGCGCGTCGCCGGGCATCGGCCCGCACCCGGCCCTTGCGGCTGACCGGCCCCATTCCCGTCTCGCACGGCTGGTATTGCCGCCCAGTCCCTTTCCGCCATCGTGTTACGATAAACGGATTTCTGTCCTGTTTTTGTAGATCACATGATCTACGAATGGACGAATGACGGCCTGGGCCCGCGTTTTCCCCTGATCGCGATTGCGAACTCAAGTAAATCCGTTATTGCACGCACGTCATTACACTGATGGCTGCGCGGAAATCTCCTTGGGAGCAACATTGCTTATGTCTAATAAGATGCCGCTTGGAGTATATGTTGGCAATCCGAACGGGAATGATCCCGCGGCGGAGGCGTCATTTGATAGTACACTCAATGCCGTTAGTTCAACGATAGGGCAAGCACCTCAGTTCATCGACACGTTTGCCGATTTCTCGGGAAGCTGGTCAGACATGGTTACGAGTGCGGCATGGAATGCCTGGTCGCAAGCCAAGTCCCCCACCGCGCATGGCCTCACCCCCGTGGTCGGGGTCGGGCTGGGCACCAAATGGGACAACGGCACGGGCACGCTGCAGCAGATCGCCGCCGGCGCGCATGACGACACCTACCGCGGCATCGTCCAGGCGTACAAGAACGCCGGCTACAGCACCGTTGACATCCGGCTCGGCTGGGAGATGAACGGCAACTTCATGCCGTGGTCGATGGGCAACACGACGGACAGCGTCAACGCATGGAAAGCCGCGTTCTCGCACGTGGCCGACGTGTTGCACGGCGTGTCCGGCGTCAAGGTGAACGTTGTTTGGAACCCGAACCTGGCGAACAACAACCAAATTGACGTCAGCACGGCCTATCCCGGCGACAGCAAGGTCGATATCATCGCCCTCGATCTCTACAGCACGACGTATAAGTACGACTCAAGCGTCAGCAACTCGCAGTACTACAACAACCCGAGCGCCAGCCAATACCACCCGGACGGCACGGCTCCGTCGCAGTGGGGCCTCGCCCAGACCATCGCGCTCGCGTCCGCGCACAGCAAGCCGGTCGGGATCGGCGAGACCGGCATCAGCGTGGGCGACAACACCGACCTGCCGGGCACGATCGCGGCCGACTTCTCGGCGCCAGGCGCCCCGCCGCTGGCGTTCGTCAACGTTTGGGACGTGACCACGGGCGAGGGCGATTGGCAGTTCACCAACGGGCACAACCCGGCCGCCGGCCAAGCCTGGGCTGCGGGCTTTGCCAACGGGACGACCAGCGCCCCAGCCCCGGCCAGCGCGCCTGCGCCGGCCAGCACGGACACGAGCGGCAGCGTGGCCGTCAGCGCGCAGACCGTCACTCCGTCCAATGGCAACGAGATCTTCCTCAGCCCCGCCGGAAACCGGGCCGAGGCCGCCTGGGGTCCAATGGACGTGGCCGGGGACGCCGGGTCCGACCTTTACGTCGTGAACCCCGGGGACGCCCAACTGACCGTCGAGAACTTCTCCGCCGGCAAGGGCGACGTGCTGAGCATCTCGTCCAGCCTGCAAGGCACGCTGGCGCAGACGCAGGCGAACGGCGGCACCGTGCTGAGCTTCGGTGACGCCAGCGGCACGGGCAACGTGTTCCTGAAGGGCGTCGCCTCGGTGGACCCGTCGCAGATCGCCTGGGCCTGAGCGCACGAAGGGGCGGCGACAACTTGCCGCCGCCCCGGCCCAGCGTGGACAAACGTGATCGCCGAAGCGCGAAGTGTGCTTTAATGAGCACGCTCTCGTAAATCGAGAGTGCAGCGCAACAAGGTTGTTGGCCCTTTGCAAGAAACCAACTAGGGTCGGGCCAACCTACCCTCCCCGATGGTTGCAAACAAAATGACAGCGACGCCGAAGTTCACGCTTGGCACCTACGTGTTCGACCCGAACGCGGCGGACCCCTCTGCCGAAGCTTGGTTTGAGAACCAATTCAATACGTTTACCGCAGCCATGGGCGCCAAGCCGCTCTACATGAATGCGTTTACGAATTATTACGCTGACTGGTCGCAATGGGTGCCGAACGAGAACGCACTGGCGTTGTCCTGGGCAAAGTCGCCGGTGCTCGGCGGCGTGTCCCCGGTGATGACCATTCCGATGGCGACCACCTCCGACTGGAACAACGCCGACCAGGTGTTCAAGGACATCGTCGCCGGCAAGCATGACGACGTGTTCGTCGGCCTGATCAACTCGTGGAAGAGCGCCGGCTACAAGACGGTGGACGCCCGCATCGGCCCCGAGATGAACGGCGGGTTCGAGCC
>CAXTTB010000058.1:11196-12724 GCA_964246905.1 uncultured Acetobacteraceae bacterium
GACTGGCACAAGAACGACGGGACCTACGACGCGACCCCGCAGGCCTGGTTCGCCGACCCGGTGAACCGGGAGCACTACTGGGCCAACCCCAACGCGACGCAGTACAACCCGAACGGCTACGACCCGTCGCAATGGGGCATGAAGCAGGTGATGGCTTTTGCCGTGGCCCATAACAAGTCGCTCGGCATCGCGGAAACCGGCGCGGGCGGCAATGGGACCTCGACCGGCCCGGTGGACGATCCCGACTTCCCGAAGTGGCTGTACGGCGTCCTCAGCGCGCCCGGGGCGCCCAAGGTCGATTACGTCAACATCTGGGACATCAACCCCGGCGACGGCAACTGGGAGTTCACCAACGGCTCGAAGCCGCTGGAAGCCGCGGCCTGGAAGCAGTACTTCGGCGTGCCCACGGCGAGCCAGGCCGGCACGGTGCCGACGCCGCCCACGGTGGGCACCGGGCCGGACACGCTCGTGCTCGCGATGGCGGAGGACGCCTTCCAGGGCGACGCGCAGTTCACCGTCAGCATGGACGGCACCCAGCTCGGCGGCGTCCTCACCACCCAGGCGCTGCACAGCCTCGGGCAAACGCAGAACTTCACCTTCAACGGCGCCTGGGGCGCCGCCGGGCCGCACGTCGTCACGGTGTCCTTCCTCAACGACGCCTGGGGCGGCTCGGCATCGGCCGACCGCAACCTCTACGTCAGCGCCGTCACCTTCGACGGCGGCGCGCAGCAGGCCAACGTGGAGCAGGGTTCCAACGGGTCGCTCACCTTCGGGGTCGGCACCGCCGCGACCTCGGCCGCCTTCGCCGACTTCTCCAACCAGCGTTTCGTCACCGCGATCACGCCGGGAAACACCACCGAGTTCGGCAACTGGGCCACGGGCCTCAAGACCAACATCTACCAGTGGAGCGGCGGAGGCGTCACCGGGATCGGCGCCGACAGCTTCGACACCGTGCAGTCCCTGACGCTCACCGACGGGTCCGGCGGGTCCTTCGCGCTCAACAACTTCGACGAATCCAACGTGAACCTGAGCGGCGGCCCGACCGCCGCGGGCACAGCCAGCACGCTCTGGATCGACCACGCGATGCGCGGCTCGCTCGCGTTCGGCTCCGGCAACTACAACGCGAACATCAACGTGCAGTCGGCCTTCCCCGACGCGCCCTACAACGTCTTCCGCATCAGCACCGGGGCGGGAACCGACGCGGTCACGATCAACGGCGACGCGGGCCGGACCACCGCTTCCGTCAACCTGGGCACGGGGCTGGCCGGGATGAACTTCATCAACGTCCTGAACGCTACCGTGACCGGCGGGTCGGGCGCCGCGACGATCATGTTCGGCAGCGGCAGCGGCACGGGCACCATCACGGCCGGAAGCGGCACCCTGGACGTGACGGGCGGGGCCGGCGCGGACATCTACGCCGTGCACGCCGGGATCGGCCTCATGATGGTTGAGAACTTCTCCCTCGCCAAGGGCGACGCCCTGCAGGTGGACAAGGCGCTGCAGGCGTCGCTGACGGAACAGCAGCAAG
>CAXTTB010000059.1:0-12678 GCA_964246905.1 uncultured Acetobacteraceae bacterium
GCCCGACGATGAGAGCCTGGGGTGCGGCGGTCTGATCGCGGAGGCGGTCCGGCTGGGGGAGGCGGTGCATGTCGTGGTGGTGACGGACGGCGCCGGGTCGCACGCCGGGTCGCATACGCACCGGCCGGAACAACTGCGGCAGCTCCGCCGGGAGGAGACGCTGGCGGCAGCGGCCGTGCTTGGCGTGCCGCCGGATCGCGTCAGCTTCCTGGACATCCCGGACGGCCATGCCCCGCAACGCGGCCCGGCGGCAACGGCGGTCGGGCGAAGGCTTGCGGCGCTGGCCCGCGACATCGCGGCCGGGACGGTGTTCACGAGCTGGGACTACGACACCCATCCCGACCACGCGGCGGCCCACCGCTACGCGGCGGATGCGGCGCGGGACGTGCAGGCCGCCCTGTTCTCCTACCCCGTCTGGGCCTGGATGCTGCCGCCCCGGACGCTGATGCCGAACTTGCGCTGGACGGGGTTTTCGGTTGACATCGGGCCGCATGTCGCCACGAAGCGCGCAGCCGTGCTCAAGCATCGGTCGCAGACCACGCCGCTGATCGCCGACGACCCCGCGGGCTTCACGCTGTCCGACGCCGAGCTTGCCATGATGATCACGCCGAAGGAGTTCTTCATTGCCGAAAACCAACGTGCCCGGGACGCCGTGCCCCGCCGTGCCGCGAGGCTGGCAGCCATCGGGTGAACGGGGCGCCGCCTGGCGGCCCGTGCTTCGGACCGGCCTCGCGGCCCTGATCGCGTGCGCTCCGGCGGCGGCCTGGGCGCAGGGGACCAGCACGGCCAACAGCGGGCTGGCGTTGAAATCGGCGTGCCGGACCGATTACCGCGCCCATTGCGTCGGCACCGATCCCTCGGCGCCCATCGCGGCCGCCTGCCTGTCGCAGTACTACCTGAATCTTTCGAAGACCTGCCAGGCGGCGCTGGACGCCTACAACGCGCCTCCAGGCACCGAAACGGAGCAGCAGGAGTAGCGCCGGGTCAGAGGCGCTGCCGCCCGCGCAGGGCGTCGCGCAGCGTCAGCGCCGCGAACCGGCCCATGCCTTGGAGGCAGCCGAACACGTTGGCGCGGAACGTGAAGCCGAAATGCGGGTCGAACGGCGCCCCGCCGAACGCTTCCCGCACGCTGCCCTTGAGGTCCCAGTAGAAGTTGCGGAACAGGTGCCAGTGGCGCGCGTACTTGACGTAGAGCGCGCCGTTGCCGCGGGCGTAGATGGCGTTCAGCTTCGCGACCTCCGCCCGGCTGCGCCGCCCGTGGTGGTGCGCGACCACGAGGGACGGCGCGTACTCCACGGGGATGCCGGCAAGGTAGGCGCGGTACAGGTAGTCGGTGTCCTCCCCGGCCTCGAGCGGGGCGCCCGCGCCGAACCGCTCGTCGAACTCGCCGAGGCGGTCGAAGGTGGCGCGGGTCATCGCCATGTTGCAGCCGTGGATGAACCCGCCCGGGTGCCGCCCGCCGTCGTAGGTTGCGGGCGCCGGGTCCGTCTTGATCGTGTAGGGCAGGTCCGCAGGGTTGCCGAGGTCCACCCGGCCCCCCCGCACCACCGGCCCGGCGTCACGCGCGGTCAACTCCAGGAGCGTGCGGAGGTAGTCGGGGGCGAGGCGGCAATCGTCGTCGGTGAAGGCCAGGACGGTCCCATGCGCCGCGCGGACCCCGGCGTTGCGCGCCGTGGCGAGGCCCTTCCGCGCCTCCTGCACCAGCGTCACCGGCAGCCCGGCGGTCTCCGCCCAGGCGTCGATGACCGCCGCGGTACCATCGGTCGAAGCGTTGTCAACGATCACAAGCTCGGTCCGGGCACCGGCAGCCTGGGCGGCCGTGGCGACGGAGGCCAGGCTTGCGTGCAGCGCATGGGCGCGGTTGCGCGTGCAGATCACGACGGAGACGTCAAACATTCAATGCCGATTTTATAGGCCGTTTCATCCTTAATGCCTATGGTGGCAGCCACCAAGACGGCGGAAGGTTTTTGCGATCAAGTCCATGAGAGAGGTCGCAAATTCGCCGCGATTGCATGGTGATCGCTCGAAGATGCGACGATCCCTCCTGGCTGAGTTGAAACCTGGCGCACGCTGACCGACCGCCACTCCCTTCTGGCAGAAACATCATGCCGCTTGTGTCCATCATCATTCCCGCCTTCAACGCCGCCGCCGTGATCGGGATGGCGGTCGCATCGGCGCTGGCGCAGAGCGAAGCCCGGATCGAGGTCATCGTCGTGGACGATGCTTCGACCGACGGCACGGCGGCGGTGGTCGAAGGCCTCGCCGCGCGGGACGCCCGGGTCCGGTTGCTTCGCATGGCGCGGAACAGCGGCCCGGGGGCCGCGCGCAACGCCGGGCTGGACGCCGCGTGCGGGGAGTGGATCGCGCTGCTGGACGCGGACGACCAATACCACCCGCTGCGCCTGCAAACCCTCCTCCAAGCGGCGGCGGCGCATGGGGCGCAGCTCGTCGCGGACAATCTCTGGCTCGTGCGCGTCCCGTCCGGGCGGCGCATCGGCCCGATGATCCCCACGGACTGGCTGGACAAGCCAAGCGTGCTCAGCCCCGCGGCCTTCGTGAAGGGCAACATCCAGACGGCCCGTCACCGGGGCGTCGCCTACGGCTTCCTCAAGCCGATCATCCGGCGCGACTTCCTCGTCCGGACCGGCATCCGCTACGACGGCCTCCGCTTTTCCGAGGACTACATCTTCGCGCTGCGCTGCCTGCTGGCGGCGGCGCGCTACGTCATCCTGCCGGACGCCTTGTACGACTACGCCGTCGGCGCCCCGAGCCTGACGATCCGGCATTCGGCTGACGACCTGGCGCTGCTGGTCCGCTTGGAGCGGAGCCTGCTGTCGAACCCGGGCGTCGCGCCGGGCGGCCCTTTGCATCACGCCATGAGACGCCATATCCGTTCTGTCGAACTGGCGTTGGGATGGTTCCGCTTTGCACAGGCGATTAAGCGGCGTGACCCGCTCATGGCAGTCTCGCAGGTGTTCGAAAGCCCGGCGCATTTCAAGCACATCGGCTGGGAAGGGCTGCGGGCTGTTCCCCGCGCCCTCATTCAGGGAAAACGACGGAAGCACGCATGAATGACGCGGAACAGGAATGCCTGGTTTCCATTTTGCTGCCCGCCTACAATTCGAGGCACCTGATCGGCACCGCGATCCAGTCGGTGCTCAACCAGACCGAGCGGCGTTTCGAGCTTATCGTCATCAACGACTGCTCGACCGACGACACGGCGGAGTTCGTGGCAAGGATCGCCCGTGGCGACCGTCGGATCAGGCTGCTGCACACAACGCGCAACAGCGGGCCTGCGGCGGCGCGCAACGTCGGGTTCGACGCGGCGCGCGGACGCTGGATCGCGCTGCTGGATTCGGACGACGCCTATGTCCCGGAACGGCTCGCGCGGCTGCTGGACCTGGCCGACGTGAGCGGCGCGGACATGGTGTCGGACAACCTGCTGATGATGCCTCTCGGCGGGACGCCCTACCTGCTGATCCCGCCAGACCTCGTAGGGCATCCCCAGCACCTGACGGCGGCGGAGTTCATCTTCCGCAACATCGGCGACCCGAAGAACCCCCGGGTCAGCTACGGGTTCATGCAGCCGATGATCCGGCACAACTTCCTGCTGGAGCATGGCCTGCGGTACGATGAGCGCAATCGGTTCGGCGAGGACTTCATGCTCTACGTCGCGTGCCTGCGCGCCGGGGCACGGTGGTGGGTCACGCCGGAAGTGCTCTACCACTACGCCACGCGGCCGGGATCGCTGACCGAGGTGCAAAGCTCCGGCGACCTGCGGCGCATCGCGCAACTAGAGGAGGATTTCCTGCGCGACCCCGCCATTCTGCGGGACGCGACGCTGCGCGACGCCCTGTGCCGGCACAAGGCGAAGATCGACCGATTGTACTATTACCGCGCTTTCACCGACGCGGTGAAACGCCGCCGGTTCGGGGAGGCCAAGCGGCTGATGGTGCAATCGCCGGCAAGTTCCAAGTACATCATCCGGGAGATGATGCGCCAAGCTCCCATCATCCTGCGCAAGACGCTGCGCGGCGGCTACCTCCCCGGCAACGGCCGCGTCGCTTAGGCGGCGGGCGTCAGACCGCGCCCTCCTTTTTCAACACCGCCGGCAGCGTCTTCAGCAGGATGGCGATGTCGTGCCACAGGGACCAATTCCGCACGTACCAGACGTCGAGGCCCACGCGGTGCTCGTACGTCGTATTGCTCCGTCCGCTCACCTGCCATAGCCCGGTGATCCCCGGCTTCGTCTCGAAGTAGTAGGAGATGTCGCGGCCGTAGCGCGGGATCTCGGCGTCGATGATCGGGCGGGGGCCGACCAGGCTCATCTCGCCGCGGACGACGTTAAGCAGTTGCGGCAGCTCGTCCAAGCTGGTCTTGCGGAGCACCCGGCCGATGGAGGTGATCCGGGGATCGTCCTGCAGCTTGTGCGTCGCCAGCCATTGCTCCCGCGCCTGCGGGTCGGTCTTGAGCACCTGCTGCAGCACCTCGTCCGCGTTCGTGACCATGGAGCGGAACTTGAAGCAGCGGAACGAGCGCCCGTTCTCGCCGACGCGCCGATGGCCGAACAGCGCCGGGCCGCCGTCGGCACGGACCAGCATGGCGAGTGCCAGGAACAGCGGCGACAGCACCACAAGCAGGAACAGCGCAACGGCCTGGTCGAACAACGCCTTGACGAAGCGGCTGAACGGGCGGGCGAGGTTGTTGCCATAGACCAGCAGCGTCACGTCATGGGTGAAGAAGTATTGGCTGTTGAACGCGCTGACCGGCAAACCGTCGATCGCCGGGACGAGCGCGAAGGGCACGCGCTCCCGCGACAGGTCCTCGGCGAAGCGGGCGGCCTCCCCGGAGATGTCGCCCCGCGTCGCGATGACCGCGAACTCCGCATCGTGCTGCTCCAGCAGCCAGGTCCCGCGGCCCGGCGCATGGTTGACGGCGTGCAGGCCGACCGACGCCACGACCTCGTAGCCGAGCCTCGCGTCCGACTGGAACGCCGCCCGCGTCGATTTCAGGGCGGCGTCGTCGCCGATGATGAGGGTGCGGAGGCGCCAAACGCCGAAGTCGTCGAGGATCGTCCGGGCCAGCTTCCGCATCAGGATCAGGCAGGGCAGGAGCAGCATCCAACGGCCCACGCTCTCGAACCCGAGATGCGTGCCGTAAACGATGACGCGGATGTAGCTGTCGCACAGGAAGCCGGTTGCCACTCCGGCGGCCAGGCCGCGCAATTCCGTCCAGATCGGGACACGGAGCGTGTAGTGGCCGCGGCAGCCGAAATAGGCGACGAGCAGGCCGGCGACGAGGATGCTGCCCCACCCATGCCAGCCGAACCCCTGCCTGGGGATTTGGCTCAGCACCCGGTCCAGGGGCACCGTGTCGAACGCCATGTGGGCCACCAAGGCCACAACAGCCGCGAGGACCAGCGCGGAGATGTCGGCGGTGAACAGCGCCATCCAGCGGATCGTCGCCGGCTTGAAGGGCGCGGTGCGGACACGCGACTGTGGCGAAGTCCCACGTGTCAGAGAGTTGACATGCATCCGTAAATCCCTCGCCCTGTTCGCTCAGGTCAGCCGCATGAGATGTAAACGCTATTCACAAGAGGTGATCCCTTACATCTGATAACGTGGGTCATGCCGCAACGCACACAAAAACATCGATCACGTATCGTTGACGACGCCCGTGCGCGTTGCGGCCCCCTTGGACCGAAGCGTGAACGCTTGGATAAAGGATGATAAGAGTTAACTAACTCAAATGGTTATTTGGGCTGGGGGCGTTGGGATGGATTTGTCACGGATGGCTAGAAAACCCGCTCGAACACCGTGACCACGTCGCCGGGCTGGACGAACGTCCCCCGCTCGGCACCGCCCTCGGTCGATTCCGCCTGCTTGTTGCTGGTGCGGACGATGGAGAAGCGGCTCGTGACCGCGCGATAGGTGAAGCCGCCGGCCACCGCCACCGCCGTGACGACGGTCATGGCGGGCTGGTAGGGGTACTGGCCCGGGCGGACGACCTCCCCCAGGATGAAGATCGGCCGGTAGGCGATGACCTCGACCGAGACGCTTGGGTTCCGGTAGAGCTTGGACCGGGTGAGCGTTTGGGCGACCGCCCCCTCCAACTGTTTCGGGGTCAGGCCGCCGGCGTGCACGTCGCCAACGAGCGGCAAGGCGATCTCCCCGGCCGCATCGACGCGGAACTCCCCCGTCAGTTGCTGCTCGCCGAACGTGATGATGCGGATCTGGTCGCCCGGTCCCAGCGTGTAGATGCTGGCGTTCACGTCGGGGACCGGCGCAAGCTTGGGGCCGCTGCAACCCACAAGGCCGGCCATCGGCGCCGTCACGAGGCCGGCCAAGGCGACGCGCCGCGACAGCAATCCGGGCCTTGTACTGATCACACGCATAACTTTCTCCTGATTTCCGCATCCATCTTAGCATGTTATGGCCGGTTTGGTTGCACCGTCGAGAGCATCCGCCATGCTTGCGGCACGATCAGGCATAAACGTTGCATCTTGGCCGCACGGCATGACCATAATCAGGGGCGACTCCGCGCAAGCCTTGTCTTGGACCGCCTTTGCCCTTGACCGCTCCGGCGCGCTCGTGTCCTTGCAGGAACGATGGATGGCGGCGGAGGGGTTATGGGACGGTCAGGAACACGGCGGCGCCTGTCGTGTATCGGGGTCGGCCTGTTGGCGTGGGGCGTCTCGTCGGGCGCCCATGCGCAGTACGTGGAGAACTACTTCCCTTCGGGGGTGCCGGGCTTCGACCGCGACCGCGGGGTGACGGTGCTGTCCCGGCTGCGTCCGCTGTACCAGGAGCAGGGCGTGCGGCTCGGCGCCTATACCGTCAACGCGCACCTGGACGAGAGCGTCGGATACGATTCCAACATCCTCGGCATCAACGGCGGGCCGAGCAGCGGCTTCGTGAAGACGTCGCCCTCGATCATCGCCACCTCCAACTGGTCCCGCAACCGCCTCGGCATCTCGGTCAGCGCGGACGACTACTCGTACTTCAGCGCCTCGCAACTGAACTACACCAACTACAACGTCTCGATTGGCGGCGGCTACACGATCGGGCGCCATGACCTGGACATCGGCTACTCGCATTTCCGGGCGCACGAGCTGGGCACGGACATCGGCGCCGTCGCGACGACGACGCCGCTGCCCTACGATGCCGACGCCGTCCGCGCGGACTACACCATCGAGGCCGGCCGGTTCTCCTTCGTGCCCAACATCGATGTCCGCCTGTATCAGTTCGGCAACGCCGCGTCCGTCATCGGGCAGCCGACCAACCAGAGCTTCCGCGACCGCACCGTGGTGCTCGGCGGCGTCACGACGCGCTACGAACTCAGCGACCAGCGCGCCATCGTGCTGGTGCTGCAGGGGATCAACTCGCACTACATCCGCCCGCAGCCGGGGCAGCCCAGCAACGATTCGAAAAGCGTCCTGTTCCTGACCGGCATCGACTACCAGGCGAGCGGGCTGTGGCGCTACCGCCTGCTCGGCGGGGTGGAGGTGCGGCAGTTCACCTCGTCCCTGTATGGCACCCGGACCGCTCCCATCGCCGAGGCGAACGTGATCTACACGCCGACCGGGCTGACCACGCTGACCGGCTACGTGCGGCGGCAGATCGAGGACATCCAGTCGGAGGGCACCGCCGGCTACACCTTCACGACGGCCGGCATCGTCGTGGACCACGAGCTGCTGCGCAACCTGCTGCTGCAGGGCCGAGGCAACTTCCAGGCGGCGGAGTTCTTCCAGTCGTCGGGCACCACCACCAGCTATTCGGTGGGCGGCGGCGTGAACTGGCTGGTCAACCGCCGCCTGCGCCTGTCCGCCGACTACGACTTCACGCAGCAGAGCGGGCCGGGCAACGCCACGGTGGTCGGCACCCAGGTGGTGAACACGCCGCTCAGCCCCAGCCAGCAGGCCATCACGGGGGTCGGGCAGCAACTGAACACGCTGACCACGGGCAACTACAACCGCAACGTCCTGCTGTTCGGGATTCACCTGGCGTTGTAGCGGCGACGCCGCCGAGAGGTTCGCATGGCGGCGACGACGCCGCCGGGCGGTCCGGCGTGAAACGGCCGGGCCGTCAGGCGAATGCGCCCCCGTTATGGAGCGGCAGCCCGCGGTGCAGGGCCTCCCGCATGAGGATGTAGTGCTGCAGCATCGGTTCGGCGAAGGCGAAGACGTCCGGGCCGATGCTCCGGCAGGCCCGCACCGTGCCGGTGTCCATCAGCCGGTCCCACACGCCCGGCTCCAGCCAATGGTCCGCGATGTAGTGCGCGCCCTCATGCTCGGACACGACGAAGCGGGCATAGCGGTCCTGCTCGCCGCCGGCGATGGCGCGCAGGCTGTCGAGCATGGGGCGGTCGCGCTCGCCTCCGGTGATCCCCTGGTAGATCGCGGCGACGCGGGGGTCGGCCTCGTCCACCGCCCGGCGGAACGCGGCCAGCAGGTCCGGCGGCTCGACCTCCGGCGAGTTGCGGGCAATCGCCTCCGTCCCCGCGTGGAGGCCGAGGAGCTGGGCCACGTACGGCACGCCGCGGGACACCTCGACGACGGCGTGGCGCACCTCCGGCAGGAACTCGATGGCGGCATCCCGCCCGCCCTGCACCAGGATCTCGTCGATCTCCGTGTCGGTCAGCAGGGGCAGGGCCAGGCCGAGGATGTTGCGCTGGATGGACGGATGGCGGCCGAGCAGCTCTTCCAGGCTGTCGGACACGCCGACGATGATGAAGCTGAGGGCGGCGCCGCGGTCGGACGCCTGCTTGATCGCGTCGGCGAACCAGGTCCGCGTCGCCCCATCCTCCACGCGGTCGAACTCGTCGGCGATCAGCACCACGTGACGCCCGGCGAGCCGTCCGGGCAGGGCTGCCACGTCGCGCGGCTGCACCCGGGCGCGCGGCAACGCCGCCTCGCACCCTTCGAGGTCGTCGTCCTGGACGACGGGGGCCGCCAGCATCGACTTCGGCAGGTCGCGCACCAGGCCGCGCACGATGTCCTCGAAGCAACTGTCGAAGGAGCAGGTGTAGCGGCCGACCATGTAGCCGGAACTGCGCGCGGCCGAGGCCACCAGGTTGACGAGCGAGGTCTTGCCGCGCCCGCGCTCCCCGTACAGCACCACGTGCGCCCGGTCGAGCGCGATGGCGCGGAAGATCCGCAGCAGCTCCGTCTGCCGTCCGCTGACCCGGCGCGAGCTGCGCTGCGGGCGCGTCGGCGTGAACACCTCCCGCAACGCATGTTGCTGCGAAGGGGACGGCGCCAGGTCGGTCGGGGCGGGGCCGTTGGCACGCGGGGCACCAGGGGGCGGGGGCATACTGAGGCGGGGCGCCGTGTTATGCCGGGCCGGAGACACAACCGTCTCCGGCACCGGACGCGGCGAACGGCGGAGCATGCGCGTGACGAAGCTCATGGGTGGAAGTAGATCACCTGGATGTTGCGATGCAACGTAAACCGTCGGAATTGCGACGGGCCTCGATCAAAAAGATCAGGCGGCCCGCCTCGTGCGACCCTTGGGGAGACGCCCTGTGCGCCTGTTGTTCCTGAATACGCTCTATCCCCCCTACGGCGCAGCCGGGGCCGAGACGACGCTGCGCCTGCTCACCACACAGATGAGGGACCGCGGCCACGATTGCAACGTGGTCACGCTCACGCCGGGGCGGCGGATGGAGGCGCGGGAGGTTGACGGCATCCCCGTGCACTACATCCCGCTGGCCAACGTGTTCTGGCCGCACGGCGCGAGCAAGACGCTCCCGTGGCGCCTCATGTTCCAGGCCATCGAGGCCTACAACCCGGTGATGCAGCGGCGGCTCGCGCGCGTGCTGCGCCGTCTGGCCCCGGATGTCGCGAACTTCCACAACCTCCAGGGCTTCTCCGCCTCCGCCTGGGAGGCGGCGCGGGCTTTGGGCATCCCCGTCGTGCAGACGCTGCACGACTACTACACGGCCTGCCCGCGCAGCGCCATGTGGCGGCCCGGGCGGGGCAACTGCGCGTCGCCCTGCGCGGAGTGCCGGGTGTTCAGCCGGCCGCGCCGGGCCTTGTCGGGGATGCCGGACATGGTGACGTGCGTCAGCAACCGGGTGTTCGACCGCCTGACCGCGGCCGGCGCGTTCCCCCGCGCGGCGGCCGGGCAGCAGCCCATCCGCATCATCCGCGGCAACAACGCGGCCGACGCGCTGCCGGACGTGGCGCCGCCCGGCATCCCACCTCCCGGCACGCCGCTCCGCCTCGGCTTCATGGGGCGGCTCGACCCGTCCAAGGGCGTGGAGACCCTGATCGACGCCGTGCGCCGCCTGCCGGAGGGCGCCGTCTCCCTCCGCATCGCCGGGACGGGGAAGCCCGACTACACGGCGGCGCTGCACGCGCGGGCGGAGGGCGCGGCGGCGGTCCGCTTCCTCGGCCACGCCGCGCCGCCGGAGTTCTTCCCGTCCATCGACCTGCTGGTGATCCCCTCGGTGTGGGAGGACCCGTTCCCCCGCGTGTTCCATGAGGCCCTGGCCTACGGCGTGCCGAGCCTGGCGACCCCGCTGGGCGGGCTTCCGGAGGCGGTCGAGCATGGCCGCAACGGCTTCCTCATCGCGGGGACGGACGCGGGGGCGCTGTTCACCAGCCTGTCCGCGCTGCTCAGCGCGCCGTGGGATCGCGGGGCCGTGTTCGCGGAGTGCCGCAAAGCCGCCGCAAACTTCGCGCCCTCTCGCATCGCCGCCGAGTATGAGGCGGTGCTGGAGGCCGCCGCGGCGCGCCGCCCGGTCCCGGACGGGGCCGGAGCCTCCTGGCGCGGCGCGGCGGCCTAGCCGTGCGGCCTGTCGTGTCCTCCTGGGAGTTTCCGCCGTGCTAGGTCAGCTCCTGCTTGCCGGCGCTTGCGCCTTCGCGGCCGCCGGCGTGCATCCCTTCACCACCTACCCCCTGAGCCTCGCGCTGCTGGACCGCTTCCGGCCCCGACCGGCGGTGCGGCGCCTGGCGCAGTCGGCCCCACGGGTGGCGCTCTGCGTCTGCGCCTACAACGAGGAGAAGGTGATCCGTGCCAAGGCCGACAACATGGTCCGGATGCGGGAGGCCGTGCCCGGCCTCGAGCTGCTAGTCTATGTCGATGCCTCGTCCGACCGCACGGCCGAGATCCTGCGCGGCTACGAAGGCGAGATCACCGTCGTCGTCTCGCCGGCCCGGCACGGCAAGACCCACGGGATGAACACGCTGATCCAGCGGACCGGCGCCGACATCCTGGTGTTCTCCGACGCCAACGTCACCTTCGCGCCCGACGCCATCCCGCGGCTGCTGTCCCGCTTCGAGGACCCGGAGGTCGGGTGCGTGTGCGGCCACCTGGTCTATACCCGGGCCAGCGACAGCGCCACGGCGGTGACGGGGTCGCTCTACTGGCGGCTGGAGGAGACCATCAAGGAGCTTGAGTCGCGCAGCGGATCGACCATGGGCGCGGACGGGTCGATCTTCGCGATCCGGCGCGCGCTGCACCGCCCGCCGCCGCCCGACATCATCGACGACATGTACGTGTCGCTGTCGATCCTGTGCGCCGGACGCCGGGTCGTCCGGGCCGCCGACGCGCTGGCCTACGAGGAGGCGGCGACGCACGCCGGTGACGAGTTCCGGCGCAAGGTCCGCATCGCCTGCCAGGCCTTCAACGTGCACCGGCTGCTGCGCGCCGACCTGGCCCGGCTGCCGCTGTTCGACCGCTACAAATATGTGTCGCACAAGCTGCTGCGCTGGTTCGCGGCCTACCTCCTGGCCGCGGCCGGGCTGTGCTTCGCGGCGGGGCTGGCGGCGCTCGGCGCGTGGGGGCTGCTGCTGCTGTGCGTGCTTGCCGGGGCGGCGCTCCTGGGTGCCGCCTGGCTGCGTCCCGCCGGGCCGTTCGGCAAGGTCGTCGATATCGCGTCGGCCTTCGTGGCGACCGGCTTGGGCGTCGCCCGGTCCCTCCGCGGCGAGCGGTTCCAGACCTGGACGCCGCCCGCTTCCGCCCGCGGCTGACGCCGGCGCCCCCGCGGGGGCGTCACGCCGCCATGTTGAGCGCCACGACGACCGGCTTGCGTGACGCGGCGGCCAGCGTGTGCATCGACTCCCGCACCGCCGCCCGCTTCGACCGCTTGGCGCCGACCACGAGGACCACGGTATCGACGATGTGCGCCAGCACCATGCTCTGCGTGGCGCTGCCGATGGGCTGGCTGTTCATGACGACGAGGTTGTACTCGTCCCGTGCCTCGGCGACCAGGTTCTGCAACTGCATCGAGTCCAGGAGCTGGTTCGCCGCGGGCTGCGCGCCCTCGACGAGCAGGTGGTCGAGCGAGGTGCGCCCGTCCTGCCGCACCTGCTCCTGCCAGTGCTCGCTGCCTTGCAGCGTGTCGATCAGGCCATTGGAGGCCGGGACCTTGAGGATGCGGGCCAGCGACGGCTCCCGCAGGTCGCCTTCGAGCAGCAGGACCCGAAGCCCGTCGATGGCCGCCACGCGGGCGAAGGCGGCGGTGAACTCCGCGGCGCCTTCCCCGGCGAGGCTGGACACGAACAGCACGCTGCGCGGCACGATGCCGAGCGGCGCCATGCCCAGGGCGTTCTTGATCTCCTCCGGCCCGGCAAAGCCCTTGTCGCGGCGCGCGCGCGCCAGCGAGATCAGCCCGCCGAACGCGCAGCCGCTCAGCAGGCCCCGCAACCCGGCGATCTTCGGCTTCGGGCTGGAC
>CAXTTB010000060.1:0-12594 GCA_964246905.1 uncultured Acetobacteraceae bacterium
CGGCCCGGCACCGCCCCGGACCACGTCGTGGACCTGCCGACCCGGCCGGAGCAGGCGCTGCTCTACCGGCTGAACGGCGACGACAACCCGCTGCACGCGGACCCCGCGGTGGCGGAGGCCGCCGGGTTCCCCCGGCCGATCCTGCATGGGCTGTGCACCCTGGGCGTCGTGGGCCATGCGCTGCTGCGCACGCTCGGCGGCTACGACCCGGCGCGCTTCCAGGCGCTCGACCTGCGCTTCTCCGCGCCGGTGTTCCCCGGGGAGACCATCCGCACCGAGATCTGGGACGATGGCGCGTTCCAGGCGCGCGTGGTCGGGCGCGACGTGCTGGTGGTCAGCCATGGGCGTGCCGTGTTCAAGCCGGAAGGGGGGGCAGCATGATGCTCGAAGGCAAGGTCGCGGTCGTCACCGGCGCCGGCGGCGGCATCGGTCGGGAGATCGCGGTGGCGATGGCGCTGGCCGGCGCGTCCGTCGTGGTGAACGACATCGGCGCGTCGCTGGCCGGAGAGGGCCAGTCGGCCTCTCCTGCCGAGCAGACCCAGCAGATCATCGCCCAGCGCGGCGGCAAGGCCGTCGTCAGCACCGACAGCGTGTCCTCCTGGGCGTCGGCGCAGCGCATCGTGCAGGCGGCGATGGACGGCTTCGGCCGGGTCGATATCGTGGTGAACAACGCCGGCATCCTGCGCGACGTGATCTTCCACAAGATGTCGCCGGAGGACTGGACGCAGGTCATCGACGTGCACCTGAACGGCAGCTTCTTCGTGAGCCGCGCCACAGCCGAGCATTTCCGCGCGCAGGGGTCGGGCGCCTACGTGCACATGACCAGCACGTCGGGCCTGGTGGGCAACTTCGGCCAGGCGAACTACTCGGCGGCCAAGCTCGGCATCGCGGCGCTGTCCAAGTCCATCGCGCTCGACATGCAGCGGTTCGGCGTGCGCTCCAACTGCATCGCGCCCTTCGCCTGGAGCCGCATGACCAGCTCGATCCCGGCGGACACGCCGGAGCAGCAGGCGCGGGTCACGAAGCTCCAGCAGATGACGCCCGACAAGAACGCGCCGCTGGCCGTGTTCCTCGCCTCCGACACAGCGGCCGGGTTCACCGGCCAGGTGTTCGCCACCCGCTACAACGAGATCTTCCTCATGAGCCAAAGCCGCCCGCTCCGTTCCGTGCACCGCAGCGAGGGCTGGACGCCCGACCTGATCGCCGAGCACGCCGCCCCGGCGCTCCGCCCCAGCCTGCTGCCGCTCGACCGCAGCCAGGACGTGTTCGGTTGGGACCCCGCGTGATGGCGCCCGACATGATGCCCGGCCCGGCGGCGCGCGACGACCATGCGGAGATCCGCGAGGAGGTCAGGAAGCTCTGCGCCCGCTTCCCCGGCGAGTACTGGCGCAAGCTCGACGAGGTGCGCGGCTACCCGACCGGGTTCGTCTCCGCGCTGACGGAGGCCGGCTACCTGTCCGTGCTGATCCCGGAGGAGTACGGCGGGTCGGGCCTCGGCATCTCGGCGGCGGCGGCGATCCTGGAGACGATCCAGGCGGAGGGCTGCAACGGCGCCGCCTGCCACGCGCAGATGTACACGATGGGCACCATCCTGCGGCACGGCTCGGACGAGCAGAAGCGGCGATACTTGCCCCAGATCGCGTCGGGCGAACTGCGCCTGCAGGCCTTCGGCGTGACCGAACCCGGCAGCGGCACGGACACCACCTCGCTCCGCACCACGGCCCGGCGGGACAACGAGGGCTACGTCGTCAACGGCCAGAAGATCTGGACCAGCCGCGCCGAGCACTCGGACCTCATGCTGCTGCTCGCCCGCACCACGCCGCGCGACCAGGTGGCGAAGAAGACGGAGGGGCTGTCCACCTTCATCGTGGACATGAAGGCGGTGCAGGGCCTGACCATCCGCCCGATCCGCACGATGATGAACCACAACTCGTGCGAGGTTTTCTTCGACGGGATGCGCATCCCGGCTGATGCCCTCTTGGGCGAGGAGGGCCGGGGCTTCCGCTACATCCTGGACGGCATGAACGCCGAGCGCCTGCTGATCGCCGCCGAGTGCATCGGCGACGCGAAGTGGTTCACCGCCAAGTCCACGGCCTATGCCCGCGACCGCCGGGTGTTCGACCGGCCCATCGGCCAGAACCAGGGCGTGCAGTTCCCCATCGCCCGCGCCTACGCGCAGATGCGCGCCGCCGAGCTGATGGTGCGGGAGGGCTTGGAGCGGTTCGAGGCCGGGCTGCCGTGCGGGGAGCAGGCCAACATGGCGAAGATGCTGGCCGCCGAGGCGAGCTGGGCCGCGGGCGAGGCCTGCATCCAGACGCATGGCGGCTTCGGCTTCGCCGAGGAGTACGACATCGAGCGCAAGTTCCGCGAGACCCGGCTGTATCAGGTGGCGCCGATCAGCACGAACCTGATCCTGTCCTACGTCGCCGAGCACGTGCTCGGGATGCCGCGCAGCTACTGATGGGCGCGCGGTGATCGGGGATGGGGAGGCGCTGGCGCTCGGGCCGGTGCCGGGCATCGGCGGGCACTCCGCCGCCATCCGGGACGAGTTCAGGGGGGACCGCGCGTGATGGACGACTTCGACCTGGTGATCCGCGGCGGCACGGTGGTGACGGCGGCCGAGCAGTTCCGCGCCGACGTGGGCATCCGCGGCGGGCGCATCGAGGCCGTGGGCGCCAACCTCACGGGCGCCCGCACGCTCGACGCCGGCGGCCTGCTGGTCCTGCCCGGCGGCGTCGATTCGCATTGCCACATCGAGCAGCTCCAGCCCGGCGGTGGCGCGGACGAGGAGACATGGGAAACCGGCAGCCGCAGCGCGCTCGCCGGCGGGACCACGAGCGTCGTCACCTTCTCCACCCAGTTCAAGGGCCGCGCCATCGGGCCGTCCTTGGCCGAGTACCGGCAGCGGGCCGGGCAGGCGATGGTGGACTACGCCTTCCACCAGATCGTCACCGACCCGACCGACGAGGTGCTGGCCGAGCTGCCGGGCATCATCGCGGGCGGCGTGCGGAGCCTCAAGGCGTTCCTGACCTATGACCCGCTGCGGCTCGATGACCGGCAGTACCTCCGCGTGCTGGCCGCCGCCCGCCGCCACGGCGCGCTGGTGACGGTGCATTGCGAGAACTACGACGCCATCGGCTGGATGACCGAGGCCCTGCTGGCCGCGGGCCTGACCGCCCCCAAGTACCACGCCTGGTCCCGCCCTCCCGTGCTGGAACGGGAAGCGACGCACCGCGCCATTGCGCTCGCGGAGCTGGTGGACCAGCCGATCCAGGTGTTCCACGTGTCCTGCCCGGAGGCGGCCGACGAGATCGCCCGCGCCCGCGCCCGCGGCGTGCGCGTCTGGGGGGAGACGTGCCCGCAGTACTTCGTGCTGTCCGCCGCCGACATGGACCGCCCGGGGTTCGAGGGCGCGAAGTTCATGTGCAGCCCGGCCCCGCGCGACGCCGCCGCGACCGCGGGGCTGTGGAAGGCAATCCGGCTGGGCACGCTCGACGTGGTGAGCAGCGACCACAGCGGCTGGAGCTATGACGGCCCGCGGGGCAAGCGGGTGCATGGCGCGGACGCGAACTTCCGCGACGTCCCGAACGGCGTGCCGGGCCTGGCCGCCCGCCTGCCGATCCTGTGGAGCGAGGGCGTGGCCACGGGTCGGATCGGCCCCAGCGACTTCGTGCGCCTGACCGCGACGCAGCCTGCGCGCCTGTTCGGCCTGCATCCCCGGAAGGGCAGCGTCATGCCCGGCGCCGACGCGGACCTGGTGCTGTGGGACCCGGCGCGGCGCACCACGATCACCAACGCCCTGATGCAGCACGTCATCGACTACACGCCGTACGAGGGCCTGGACGTCACCGGCTGGCCGGTGGCGACGGTGCGCCGGGGCGAGGTCGTGATGCAGGACGGCCGGGTCACGGCCCGGCCCGGCAGCGGGCAGTACCTTCCCGTTGCGCCCTACGACATGATCGCGCCGCGCGGCGTGTTCGCGAACGGCTTTGATCCGTCCGGCGAGCGATAGGTGGGGGCGCTTGTTCCTGACGCCCCGCCGGCCAATATGATGGGAATGGTTGCAGCACGGAGTCCTGCATGAGCGCGGTGATCGAGTTCAAGCACCGCAAGGACGACACGCTATGGGCGGTGATGGCCTCGGTCGGCCGCACGACCCGGGTGGCCGAGATCTTCCCCAGCCGCGAGCGCGCCTTGGCCGACCGAACCTGGCGGGAGCAGCAGATCCGCGCCTATGCCAGCCTGCTGCAATCCTGCCGCCAGCCGGCGCCCTGCTACAGCGTGGCGCCGATCCGCCCGGCGGATTTGCCGCGGGCTTGGAAGCCGTTGCCGGCTTTGGGGTTTTTGCGGGGGCAGTTTATCTAGGGTGCTGCCTGCATACGTGGCTACACTGGCGGCAACGCCAGGAGCAGGATTTTGAAAATTTGAAAGCTGCTTCCGACTCTCACATAATCAGCTCACGCAAAACTTACAAATTTGCAACTACTTTAGCGAACGTCTCTGCCGAACAATCCCATAGTCTCCCGCCCTTTTCTCTGCGCATCTCGAATGACGCTCAACCAAGATTCGTTTCCGGCCTTGAGCGCGACTATCAGATCGGTCGCGACTGAAGCATACTTGCCTCTGCCATTACCTCTGCGATTATAGGCTTCCAAAGCGGTGTATCCACCCGGAACATCGCCGTATAGAAGCAAGAGAACTGCTTTGTCAAAGACATGGCCTAGATTGTTGTGTGCCTCCACATCCACTTTCGTGACGTTTACCGCACTGCTTTCGGCCATGGAGAAGAATTCAGCGACCTGAGTGGGTGGCCCGCAACATCTACGCCATGCGATATCGTCGATACCAACCGCTTCAATTATTTTGCCAGATACCTCATTGGCATCTCCAATAAAACAGCTTCCATTTAAAAGATGATTGCCATAGTCAAGTTTTGGTTCGGAACCTAGATGCCAAGTTGTGCAAATAATCGACCAAACATAAAATGTGCTTTTATAAGAAGTGCTTTCAATTAGTAGTCCTTCAACGAAATCTCCTATAATGTATTTCAGCAAAAAACATGTTTTATATTGAAATGTTTCTTTATAAGATTCTGATAAAATCTGACAAGTGTCTCCAACAACACGTTTGTTGTTCGACATTATCGCACCTTAACCCTTATTGCAATAACAGGAACACTCAATGTTACTCTTAAACCAAGAACGTTTTGCAGAATTTGCCTTGTCCGACTTGCCGACAGACTGCTATAATCATCAGCCACAGCCTCAGTCTTGTAGTCAAAAATTGCTGTGACCACGCCGTTCTCTCTCAAAATCACGTCGGTTCTGACTGATCCATCAGCTCCATATCTTGCTATCTCACCAAGAGAAAATGACTGTTCCACAGCAACTCCAGGTGGATTCAAATCCCTGATGGCTTGTGCGAATCGCGCGTGCAGCACTGTCCCAAGTGTCGTTCTGGATAACGGACTTCCATCGTTCGTAGCCATATAATCGTCAACGACCTGCTGACTGACTAATTTGAGCAAGCTGCTTTCTGAGCGCCTCGCCTGCTGGTGTAAGTTGATCCGGTGTTCCGGGGCCTGCCGTTGCAATGACCTCTTCGGTATCCACTGATGAGGTCAGCGTCTGCACCACGGTGGGCAAGGGAACAAAATTCTGTGTTAGCGAGATACTACCGTTTTGGTTGTATAAAGGCGAAGCCATCGGAGTGCCTGGCCCGGCGAACCGATGACGCGCGAGATGGCTGGGCGAGGCGCCGTTTGCAGCAGGAGGCGAGCCGCCCATCCAAGTTTCGTTTGCAATGCTAGTCGAGGTGGGAGCGCCAACGCCTGGGGTGGTATTTCGGCCGGGATAATTACTGCCTGCGCCGTTCTCGCTCAAGGCAGTGTCCGCGTTGGTAGCGTCCATGTTGCCAATGCTCGGATCGTCGCCCCGCAACGCTGCCGCCACCGCGTCTCCCACTGCCCGCGCCACCTCCCCACCCATCTCCGCCGCCACGGGCGCTAGGAACGGACGGGCCGGCATCCGCGATGTGCCGAGTTCCTGCGGCACGGCGGCCGGGTCGCTGCTTCCCACGGCGGCCTGTAAGTTCTCCGCCTGCGCTCCCACGCTGTCTCGCAACGCCCCGCTTTGCAGCCAGGGCTCGTCATGCCCGGCCCCGCCTGGCGGCTCCGACAATCCCTCCCGCACCCGCGCCGCTATGCGTTGCGCCTGCTCAGCCAGAACCTTGGCCATCACCTCCTGGGGGCGCAGCCGTTCCAGACGTTCGCGAAGTTCGTTCGGTCCTGAAATCTTCAAACTCATGTGCCGCTCGCCTCCTTGCGGCAAAAGTTCTGCATTTGTTCCAATCGACGAGCAAGCGGAAAGCGAACGTGTTCAAGCTACTTCTTCAAAACTCGGCACGGATGATGGTGGCCCGCACGAGCGCCACTCAGACGACGCCCATGCGACTCCCGTGCGGTGGACCGCCCTCCCCTACTCCGCCACAACCACCCGCTCCGCCACCTTCGCCCGCGCCGCCAGCCGCAAGATCACCAACCCCAGCGCCGCAGACGCCAGCGATCCCACGAACACCGCGAGCTTCACCTCATCCCCCCGTGGCGTCTGCCGGAAGGCGAGGTCGCCGATGAACAGGCTCATGGTGAAGCCGATGCCGCACAGCACCGCGCCGCCGTAGAGCTGGGTCCGCGTGACTCCCTCCGGCAGCCGGGCCAGGCCGAGGCGCGCGGCCAGCAGCACCGCGCCGAACACGCCGACCTGCTTGCCGACGAACAGGCCGAGCGCGGTGCCGAGCGCCAGCCGGTCCCACAGCGCGCCGGGCGGCAGGGTGTCGAAGGCCAGCCCGGCGTTCGCGAGGCCGAACAGCGGCAGGATGCCGTAGGCGATCCAAAGCCCGAGCCTCTGCTCCAGCCGCGCGGACGGCGCCTGGGCCTCCCCGGGCTTCGCCCGCATCGGCACGACGAACGCCAGCGCGACGCCGGCCAGCGTGGCGTGCACGCCGGAGCGGAACACCAGCCCCCACAGCACCGCGCCGCCGAGCAGATAGGGCCACAAGCGTCGCACCCCGGCGCGGTTCAGGCCCAGCAGCCCCAGCCACACCAGCGCCGCAAGACCCAGCGCCGCCAAGTCCAGCCCCGACGTGTAGAACAGCGCGATCACCACGATGGCGCCCAAGTCGTCGATGATCGCCAGCGCCGTCAGGAACACCTTGAGCGCCAGCGGCACCCGGCTGCCCAGCACGCTCAGCACGGCCAGCGCAAAGGCGATGTCGGTCGCGACCGGCACCGCCCAGCCGCGCAGCGCCGTCGCGTCGCCCCAGTTCAGCGCCACGGTGATCGCCGCCGGCACCGCCATGCCGCCCAGCGCCGCCAAGCCCGGCGCCGCGAGCCGCGCGGGCGACGCCAGCTCGCCCTCCGTGATCTCCCGCCGCAGCTCCAGCCCGACCAGCAGGAAGAACAGCGCCATCAGCCCGTCGTTGACCCAGACGTGCGCAGGCATCGCCCATCCGCCCACGCCGAGCCGGTACTGCAGCAGGGCGCGGTAGCCCGGCGCCGCCGCGGAGTTGGCCCAGCCGAGCGCCACCAGGGCGGAGGCGATCAGCACGAGGCCGCCGGCGCTTTCCGACCGCAGGAACGCGGCCATGGCCGCGATGCGCCGCCGGGCGGCGCCCGTGATGGACAGGTATGGCATGGATGGTCCCGATGATTGTTCCCGGGCGCCGGACCAGGCCCGGGCAACGTGGGCGGCGCTGCCGCGTTGCCTGGGTCTGCGCCGTGGCCGCATGGTTCCCTTATGACGCATCCCTTGCTCACTCAACGGCGATTCGGGCACGGTTCCGGGAACCCCGGCGCCTTGTGGGACCCTGGCGCCCTGTGGGACCGGGCCATGCGGGCGGGCGCGTTCGACGCCGCCTGGGCGGTCAGCGACGCGGTGCTCCGGGCGCGCGATCCGGCGGCGCGGGACGACCCCGCCCTGCCCTACCACCTGCGCTGGGTGTGGGACGGGCGCCCTCTGGAGGGTCGCCGGGTGCTGGTGCGCTGCTACCACGGCCTCGGCGACACGCTGCAGTTCTGCCGCTATCTGCCCGCGCTCCGGCGCCGGGCCGCGCAGGTGACGCTGGAAGCGCAGCCGGAGCTGCTGCCGCTGCTGCGCGCCCTGCCCGGCCCCGACCGGCTGGTCCCGTTCCGCCCGGACGCGCCCGCCCCGCCGTCCGAGTGCGACATCGAGGTCATGGAACTCGCCCACGCCCTGCGCCTGGCCCCGGACGGCGCCCCTTATCTGTCCGCCGAGCCGCTGCCGCGTCCGGCCGAGGGCCTGCTGGTGGGGCTGTGCTGGCAGGCTGGCGGCTGGGACCCGGGGCGGTCCGTGCCGCTGCCGGCCTTGGCGCCCTTGGCACAGGTGCCCGGCGTCCAGCTGGTCAGCTTGCAGCGCGGCCCCGGGCTGGCGGAGCTGTCCGCCGCGGGCGCGCCTCCGGTGCTCGACACCGGGGACCGCAGCGCGGACGTGAGGACGCTTGCCCGGCTGCTCGCGACGCTGGACCTGGTGGTGACGGTCGATACCATGGTCGCCCACCTGGCCGGCGCGCTGGGCCGTCCAACTTGGCTGTTGCTGAAGGCGGAGGCCGATTGGCGCTGGATGACCGGGCGGCGCACCCGTTGGTACGATTCGGTCCGGCTTCACCGGCAGGCCCGCCCCGGCGATTGGGCGGAGCCGCTGGCGCAGGTGCAGGCGGATCTGCATGGCCTGCCACGGCAACGCGAGGAAGGGAACCCCGGCGCAAATCGGCGTTTGTAGGCCCACAAGGTTTGCGATAGGACGAATCCGCTGTGCCCATGTCCCATCCCACCCGCTGGATTCGCTAGGCCCTGACGTTGCGGATCGTGATCCTCGGCCTCACCATCACCTCGTCCTGGGGCAACGGGCACGCGACGACGTTCCGCGGCCTGGTGCGCGGCCTCGTGCGGCGCGGCCATAGCGTGTTGTTCCTGGAGCGCGACAAGCCTTGGTACGCCGACCATCGCGACCTGCCGGCGCCGCCGTATGGCGAAACGGCGCTCTACGCCGGGCTGGAGGAGCTGTCGCAGCGTTGGGCGTCCGCGATCCGGGCGGCGGATTTAGTGATCGTGGGGTCCTACGTGCCGGACGGGATCGCGGCGGGCGCGCTGGTGCAGCGCCTGGCTGGGGGCGTCACCGCGTTCTACGACATCGACACGCCGGTGACGCTGGCGGCGCTGGACGACGGGTGCTGCGACTACCTGACGCCGGAGCTGCTGCGCGGCTTCGACCTTTATCTGTCCTTCACCGGCGGGCCGACGCTGCAATACCTCGAGCACACGCTGGGCGCGCCGATGGCGCGGGCGCTGTACTGCTCGGCCGACCCGGAGGTGCACCGGCCCGACCCGGACGCCGTGCCGGCCTGGGACCTCGGCTACCTCGGCACCTACAGCGCCGACCGGCAGCCGGCGGTGGACGCCTTGCTGTGCCGAGCGGCGCGGGCCTGGGACGCCGGGCGGTTCGTGGTGGCCGGGCCGCAATACCCGGGCGGCCTCGCTTGGCCTGCCAACGTCGAGCGCATCGAGCACCTTCCCCCCGACCGGCACCGCGCCTTCTACGCCGCGCAGCGCTACACGCTGAACGTCACCCGCGCCGACATGGTGCGCCGCGGCTACAGCCCCAGCGTGCGGCTGTTCGAGGCCGCCTGCTGCGGCGTGCCGATCATCAGCGACTGGTGGGCCGGGCTGGACGCCTTCTTCCGGCCCGGCGAGGAAATCCTGATCGCTGCCTCGACCGACGACGTGCTCGCGGCGGTCCGCACGCTGCCGGAGGACCGGCGCCGGGCGATGGCGGCGGCGGCCCGGGCGCGCGTGCTGGGCGCCCACACCGGCGACCACCGGGCCGCCGAGCTTGAGGCGTACTTCGCAGAGGCCGCGCAGGCGTGCAGCCAGCGGCGGGCGGTGCCGGCATGAGGCCCGGGTTGAAGATTGTGATCTTCGGCCTGTCGGTCAGCAGCTCCTGGGGCAACGGGCACGCGGCGCTGTGGCGCGGCTTGATCGGCGCGTTGCTGGCGGCGGGGCACCGGGTCGTGTTCTTCGAGCGCGACGTGCCGTACTACCGGGACTACCGCGACCTCTCGGCCCTGCCGGAGGGCGGCGAGCTGGTGCTGTATCCCGATTGGGCGGCGGCGCTGCCCCGGGCGCGCGATGCGTTGGCCGGGGCGGATGTCGGAATGGTCACGTCGTACTGCCCGGACGCACTCGCGGCGACGCGGCTGCTGCAGGACGGCCCGCCCATCCTGCGCTGCTTCTACGACCTGGACACCCCCGTGACCCTGGCGCGGCTCGATGCCGGAGAGGGCGTGGAGTACATCGGGCCGGACGGCCTGGAAGGCTTCGACCTGGTGCTGAGCTACACCGGCGGCGGGGCGCTGGAGGCACTGCGGACCCAGCTCGGCGCGCGCCGGGTGGTGCCGATCTACGGCTCGGTTGACCCGGCGCTGCACCGCCCGGCGGCGCCGCGCCCGGAGTACGACGCGCTGCTGTCCTACCTCGGCACCTACGCCGCCGACCGGCAGGCGGCGCTGGAACGGCTGTTCGTCGCGCCGGCCCGGGCGCTGCCGGACGAGCGTTTCGTGATCGGCGGCGCGCAATACCCGGACGGCTTCCCGTGGACGTCCAACACGTTCTTCGTGCGCCACCTGCCGCCGCCGGCGCACCCGGCGTTCTACTGCTCCTCCCGCCTCACCCTGAACGTGACGCGGGAGGCGATGGCCCGCGCCGGCTGGTGCCCGTCCGGACGGCTGTTCGAGGCCGCGGCCTGCGGCGTGCCGATCCTGACCGACCCCTGGGCCGGGCTGGACCACTTCTTCGAGCCGGGGCGCGAGATCCTGGTGGCGCACACGACGGAGGACGCCTTGGCGGCGCTCCGCACGGCGCCCGGCGACCTCGCCGCCATCGCGCGCCGCGCCCGCGAACGCACGCTGTCGGAGCACACCGCCGCCCGCCGGGCCGCGGAGATGGTGGCGGCCTTCGAGGCGGTGGCCTCGCGGGAAAGCGTGTGATGTGGGGCATCATCCCGGCCGCCGGCAACGGCACGCGCATCCAGCCTCTGGCGTTCAGCAAGGAGCTGCTGCCGGTTGGCTCGCGCCTGGACGCCGGCGGCATCGAGCGCCCGCGGGCGGTCAGCGAGTACCTGATCGAGCGCATGGTGCGGGGGGGTGCGGACAAGATCTGCTTCGTCATCTCGCCCTGGAAGAGCGACATCCTGCAGTACTACGGCGGGACCGTGGGCGACGTGGACCTGGCCTATGTCTGCCAGGCCGGCGCCGCCGGGCTGTGCGACGCGATCTTCCGCGCCCTGCCGCTGATCCCCGAGCAGGAGCCGGTGATCGTCGGCCTGCCGGACACCATCTGGTTCCCGTCCGACGCGCTGGCCCGCCTGCCGGATGACCGCCTGTCCTTCCTGCTGTTCCCCGTGGAGCGTCCGGAGCTGTTCGACGCCGTGGCGCTGGACGCGGACGGGCGGGTGCTGGAGATTCAGGTGAAGTCGCCGGAGGCCCGGTCCAACTGGATCTGGGGCGCCTTCAAGATGCCCGGCGCCACCCTGCACGCCCTGCACCGCCTGTGGCTGCGGCGGGAGCGCGCGGACGCCTACATCGGCACGCTGGTCAACGCCTGGCTGGCAGAGGGCAACGCGGCCTGGGGCGTGCGGGCGGGCACCAGCTACGTCGATGTCGGCACGCTCAACGGCTACCGCGAGGCGATGCGCCTGCTGGGCGGGCAGGCGGCCGTGCCGGCGCCGTCGCACGCGGCGGCGGAGAAACGGACCGGCTTGGCCAGACTGGAAGGGAACACTGCTTGAGCACGCCCGTTTGGACGACCGACCGCATCCGCGAGCGCGTGCAGGCGCTGGGGCCGTGGTTCCACAACATGGACCTCAGCGGCGTGCAGACCGCGCCGGAGCACTTCCTCGGCGACTACCCGGCCGTGAAGTGGCAGCGGTTCCAGGACAGCCTGCCCGCGGACCTCAGCGGCAAGACGGTGCTCGACATCGGCTGCAACGCCGGGTTCTACGCGATGGAGATGAAGCGGCGGGGTGCCGCGCGGGTGCTGGGCCTCGACTACGACGAGGATTACCTTGCGCAGGCGCGCTTCGCGGCCGAGGTGCAGGGCCTCGACATCGAGTTCCGGCAGATGTCGGTGTACGACGTGGGGCAGTTGGGCGAGCGGTTCGACGTCGTGTTCTTCATCGGCGTGCTCTACCACCTGCGCCATCCCCTGCTGGCGCTCGACCTGATCCGCGAGCACGTCGCGGGCGACCTGCTGGTGTTCCAGTCGCTGCAGCGCGGGTCCAACACGGTGCTGCCGCTGGCGGAGGATTATGGGTTCTGGGAAACGGCGGTGTTCGACGACCCCGGCTATCCCAAGCTGCACTTCATCGAGCGCAGCTACTCCCACGACAACACCAACTGGTGGGCGCCGAACGCCGCGTGCTCGGCCGCGATGCTGCGGGCCGCCGGGTTCGGCATCGAGAGCAACCCGGAGGACGAGGTGTTCATCTGCCGCACGGCGCCGTTGCCGGACGCGCGCTACGGCGC
>CAXTTB010000061.1:0-12469 GCA_964246905.1 uncultured Acetobacteraceae bacterium
ACGCGGGGATCGTCGCGCCCGAACAGGTCCGGCCGGGCCAGCAGCGCCGCGCCGCGGCCGCGCCACCGGGCCGCGCGCCCCTCCCGCCCCGGCAATGGGTTGGCCTCATCCGCCTGGAAGGCGCGCGCCAGCGCCGCGGCGTCGATCCGGGCCAATCCGCCGGCATCGGCGCGCATCCCGCCCTCCGCCGCGAACAGCCCGGCCTCGAAGGCGCGCAGGCTGGCCACCGCCAATCCCTCCGACCGGGAGAGGATCAGGCCGGCGCCCGGCTCGGCGTAGCGCCAGTCCCCGGCGCCCGCATCCAGCAGCACGCTGACCACGCACAACTCGACCCGCGCCCGCGCGGCCTCGGCGGCGCCCAGGTCGGCCAGCGCGGCCCCCAGCGGCCCCCAACGGTCGATGCCGCCCGCTGCGAAGTGCCGCCAGCGCGCGTGGTGCGGGATGCGGAGGTCCGGGTAGGCGGCGCGCACCACCGACGCGACGTACGCCGCGGCGTCGTCCAGCCGCGCCAGGTCCACGGTGAAATGCCGCAGCCCGTCCGACTCCGCCAGGGCCAGCATCGCATCGGCCCGGCTCCGCACGGCCTCCGCGGTGCAGAGCCAGGCCGCCGCCGCATCACTCATCCAGCGGGCGGCCCTTGGCCTCGTGCAGGACCTCGGGCGGCGGCACGGCGTCGGTGTAGTAGCCTGCCGCCTTCTTCGCATCCATCTCCACGCTGGCATCGGCGGGGATCAACTCGTCGGGGATGGCGACGCGCTCCACCACCTCGATCCCGCTTGC
This sequence comes from uncultured Acetobacteraceae bacterium, assembly GCA_964246905.1. Classification (GTDB taxonomy): domain Bacteria; phylum Pseudomonadota; class Alphaproteobacteria; order Acetobacterales; family Acetobacteraceae; genus CAHJXG01. The sequence goes on from CAXTTB010000061.1 coordinate 781, forward strand.
CACGATGGGCGCGAACTTCATGTTGCTCATGGACACCAGCCGGTCGATGCGGGCGATGCCGAGCCAGTGCAGCACGTCCGGCATCAGCTCCTGGAACCGCATGTCCTGCACGCCCGCGACGCACTCCGTCCGCTGGAAGTAGGCGTCGGCCCGGTCGCCGCCCTCCTGCCGCTTGCGGGCGTTATAGACCAGGAACTTCGTCACCTCGCCGAGCGCCCGGCCCTCCTTGCGGTTGTACACCACGACGCCGACGCCGCCCTGCTGCGCCGTCTCGATGCACACCTCGATGCCGTGCGCGAGGTAAGGCCGGCAGGTGCAGATGTCGGAGCCGAACACGTCGGAGCCGTTGCACTCGTCATGCACGCGGCAGGCGATCCGCGTCTCCGCCCGCCCCAGCCCGGTGGGGTCGCCGAACAGGTACACCGTCATGCCGCCGATGGGCGGCAGGAACACGTCGAGGTCCGGCCGCGTCACCAGCTCCGGGAACATGCCGCCGGTCTGCTCGAACAGGCCGCGGCGCAGGTCGGCGACCCCGATGCCGAAGCGGCGCGCGACGCCGGGGAGGAACCAGACCGGCTCAATGGCCACCTTGGTCACGCGCACGTTGCCGCCACGGTCCAGCACCGTGCCGTCCGGGCGCAGCCGCCCAGCCCGCACGGCGTCCGCGATCTCCGGCATGTTGATGTGGGCGCGGGTCACGGCGATGGAGGGGCGCACATCGACGCCTCCGGCGATGCGGTCGGCGAACAGCTCCGTGCTCAGGTGCCCCCACGGGTCGAGCGACACGATGGCGTCCGGCCTGGACCATTGCGGGAACGGGCCGATCCGCACCGCCGGGCTGGTGTTGGTCAGGTCCGGCTGGTGGTCCGACGCGAGCTGCCCAGCCGCGACCGCGAGCGCGCGGTACACCGAGTAGGCGCCGGAATGCGTGCCGATGGCGTTGCGGCTCGGCCCGGCGTTCAGCGTCGCGACCACGGCGCCGCGCGCCCGGCCGTCCGCGCTGCCCCAGGCGACCCGCCGGTTGCCCGCGCCGGCGTTGCCGGGATGCGACGACAGCACGATGGGGCGCGGCACGGGCCGCCTCTCATTGGTCCGCACCGGCGGCTCGTTCCAGTCGATGACAGGCTCCTGTCGCAGGGAAGGCCAGGCTAGTGAGAACCCGGCAGTTTGGTCAACGGCGCACGATACGCCGCCCTATGCCGGAGAGGGTGTAAGGATTGGTTAATGCCGTGCGCCGGGGCGGCCCGAGTTCCTTGCAGAATATCGTAACCGCGCATATTATAACCGCATGAACAGTGCGCCTTCCCAACTGGACGAGGCCGATCTCCTGCCGACCCGCAGCTTCGGCTACCGGCTCTGGATGCTGCGGCACGCCTGGACCCGGCGGATCGAGACGGTGCTGCAAGGGACGGGGCTGACGCACATGCAGTTCTTCCTGCTGCGCGCCCTTGAGGCTGTCCTGGTGCAGGGCGAGGTGCCGACGCAGAGCCGCCTGGCCGATGGCCTGCACATCGACCGCATGACCGCGAGCAAGGTGCTGCGCAACCTTGAAGCCAAGGGGCTGCTGGTCCGCGCCGTGCATCCGGACGACCCACGCGCCAACAGCGTGGCGCTGACGGAGGCAGGCGCCCTGCTGCTGCGCCGGGCGACGTTGCTGGCGGTGGCGGAGCAGGACCGCTTCTTTGGCCGGCTCGGCGATGCCCGCAAGGCGGAGTTCAGCGCCATGCTGGACGAGTTGCTGACCAATGACGGATGCCCGTTTGCCTCCGTATCGAAGGAGCTTGGATGATGGACGGTTCGCAGCCCGTGACGGCCGAGAGGCCGCTGGTCAGCCGGGCGCCGCTGCTGGGGGCCGATACCCCGGCGCCCCGGACCCGGCGCTCGCGCAAGCCCTTGCTGCTGGCAGGGGCGGCGCTGGCGTTGCTGGCGGGGGCCGGGTACTTCGGATATGGCTGGTGGACCACGGGCCGCTTCCTGGAGGACACGGACGACGCCTACGTGCAGGCGGACATGGTCGCCGTGTCCTCCCGCGTCGCCGGGCAGGTGGCGGAGGTGCCGGTGGGCGACAACCAGCGGGTCCGCAAGGGCGACGTGCTGGCACGCCTCGACGACCGCGACCTGCAGGCGGCGCAGGCGCAGGCGCGCGCCGACGTGGCCGCGGCGGAGGCGGACATCCAATCCATCCAGGCGCAGTTGCGCCTGCAGGACAGCACGGTCGGCGCCGCGGATGCCGACGTCGCCAGCGCCGATGCGTCCGCCGCCTACGCGAAGTTCGAGTTCACCCGCTACACGGACCTGGTGCGGACCGGGACGGGATCGCTGCAGCGGGCGCAGCGGGCGGACGCCGACATCAAGGGGCGGGACGCCGCCGCCGCCCATGCCCGCGCCGCGGCGGCGGGCGCCCGGCAGCAGGTGACGGTGCTGCACGCGCAACTGAGCCGCGCGGAGGCGGCGCTGCTGCGCGCCCGGGCGGTGGCGGACCAGGCGGCGCTGAACCTGTCCTACGCCACGATCACGGCGCCCACAGACGGCGCGGTGGGCGACCGCACCGTGCGGGCCGGCCAGTATGTCCAGCCGGCGACCCGGCTGCTCAACGTGGTGCCGATGGACGCCGGGCTGTACGTGATCGCGAACTTCAAGGAGACGCAGCTCGCCCGCATGGGCGTGGGGAAGGCGGTGCGCCTGGATGTGGACATGCTGGGCGGCGAGCCGCTGCGCGGCACGGTCGATAGCCTGGCGCCCGGCAGCGGCTCCACCTTCGCCCTACTGCCGCCGGAGAACGCGACCGGCAACTTCACCAAGATCGTGCAGCGCGTCCCGGTGCGCGTCCGGCTCGACCCCGACCCGCGGCTGCCGCAGTTGCGCCCGGGCTTGTCGGTCACGGCGTCGGTCGATACGCGCACGGCGCCGCCGGGTCCCTTGCGGACGCTGGCGGATCGGTGAGCGGCGCCGTCACGACGGCGGGCGCCGCGCCGGCTGCCCGGGCGGGGCTGCGGGACTGGGTGGCGTTCCTGGGCGGCTCGCTCGGCGCGTTCATGGCGGTGCTCGACATCCAGATCACCAACAGCAGCCTGGCCGACATCCAAGGCACGCTCGGCGCCAGCCTCGACGAGGGGAGCTGGATCAGCACGGGCTACCTGATCGCCGAGATCATCGTGATCCCGATGACCGGCTGGCTCGCCGGGGTGTTCAGCCTGCGCCGCTATCTCGCCGTGAACGCGCTGCTGTTCCTGGGCTTCTCCGTGCTGTGCGGCTTGGCCTCGAACCTCAGCGAGATGATCCTGTTCCGCGTCGGCCAGGGCTTCACCGGCGGCGTGCTGATCCCGACCGCCTTCACCATCATGCTGCTGCGCATCCCGGGCAGCCAGCGTGCCATCGCCAGTGCCATCTTCGGCCTGACCGTCACCTTCGCGCCGGCCATCGGCCCCACGGTCGGCGGCTGGCTGACCGACACCTACTCCTGGCACTGGATCTTCTACATCAACCTGATCCCCGGGGTCGCGCTGGTGTCGATGATCTGGTGGGGGCTGGACCCGCAGCCGATGCGGCTGGAGCGCCTGGCCCGCGGCGACTGGGCCGGCATCGCCTGCATGGCGGTGGGCCTCGGCAGCCTCGAGTACGTGCTGGAGGAGGGGCAGCGGAAGGACTGGTTCGGCGACGACCGCATCGTGCTCGGCGCCGTGCTGGCGGCGGTGGGCATCGCGGCGTTCCTGGCGGTCGAGCTGCTGAGGAAGGAGCCGTTCATCGACCTCCGCCTGCTGCGCCGGCGCTCCTTGGCCGCGGCCTGCACGGTGAACTTCGCCACCGGCCTGGCGCTGTACGGCTCCATCTACATCCTGCCGCTCTATCTCTCGCGCGTGCAGGGCTACAACGCCTCGCAGATCGGCCAGGTGCAGATGTGGATGGGACTGCCGCAGCTCGCCATCCTGCCGTTCCTGCCCTTTGTGCTCCGCCGCTTCGACAGCCGGGCGGTGCTGGCGTTCGGCGTCAGCCTGTTCGCGGCGAGCTGCCTGATGAACGGCTTCGGCATGTCGGGCGACACGGGGACGGACCAGTTGAAGTGGTCGCAGCTCGTCCGCGCGCTGGGCCAGCCGTTCATCATCTCGCCTTTGGCGCAGATGGCGACCGTCGGCATCCTCCCGGCGCAGGCCGGGGCGGCGAGCGCGCTGTTCAACATGTTCCGCAACCTGGGCGGCAGCTTCGGCATCGCCATGCTGGCGACGGCGGCGGAGCACCGGGAGCATTGGCACTTCTCCGCCATCGCCGAGCGGGTGACGCAGAACTCGGTGCTGCTGGCGGAGCGGCTGGGGCGGATGGCGCAGGCGGTCGGCCCGGACCAGGCGCTGGCGCGGCTGGCGAACCAGGTGCGGCGGCAGGCGACGGTGATGGGCTATGCCGACTGCTTCCTGCTGATCGGCGCCGGGCTGCTGCTGAGCTTGCTGGGCGTTATGTTCCTGTCCCGCGCCCAGGCGGGCGGTCCGGGTGGCGGGCATTGAGGAGGATCAGGATGGAAACCATCGACGCCGTGCTGCGCCGGGCCGTGGATGAGGGCGAGGTCCCGGGCGTCGTCGCCCTGGCCGCGACGGACGAAGGCGTGTTCTACGAAGGCGCGTTCGGCCTGCGCGGCCTCGCCCAAACCGCGCCCATGACCCTCGACACCATGTTCCGCCTCGCCTCGATGACCAAGGCGGTCACGTCGGTCGCGGCGCTGCAGCTCGTCGAGCAGGGCAAGCTGACGCTTGACGGTCCCGTGCCCGGCATCGACCCGGCGCTGTCCGCGCCGCAGGTGCTGGAAGGCTTCGACCCGTCCGGCGCCCCGCGGCTGCGCCCGGCACAGCGCCCGATCACGCTCCGCCACCTGCTGACCCATACCGCCGGGTTCAGCTACGACGTCTGGGGCGCCGAGACGGCCCGCTACGTCGAGGCGGCAGGGCTTCCGGCGCGCAGCACCGGCAAGACCGCCTCGATCCGCCTGCCGCTGATCTTCGATCCCGGGGAGCGTTGGGAGTACAGCGTCGGCACCGACTGGGTGGGGCTGATCGTCGAGGCGGTCGGCGGGCAGCCGCTCGACGCCTATTTTCAGCAGCACATCTTCGGTCCGCTCGGCATGGCGGACATCGTGTTCGGCGACGCGGCCACGCCCGGCCAGCGGGCGCGGCTGGCGAGCGAGCATCAGCGGCAGGCGGACGGCTCCTTGCAGCCGAAGCCGCACGAGGCCCCGGCCAAGCCCGAGTATCGGGGCGGCAGCGGCCTTTACGCGACAGCGCCGGACTACATGACCTTCCTGCGGATGCTGCTGCACGGCGGAACGCTCGATGGCGCCCATATCCTGCGCCCGGACACGGTGGCGGCCCTGGGCCGGAACCAGATCGGCGCCATCGAGGCCGGGGTCATGCGGACGACCAGGCCCGACCGCTCCGCCGACATCGACTTCTTCCCGGGCGCCAGCCTGAAATGGGGCCTGGCCACGATGATCAACGCGGAGCCGGGTCCGAACGGGCGCGGCGCCGGCACGCTGAGCTGGGCCGGCTCGTCCAACACCCATTACTGGATCGACCCGGCACGGCGCGTCATCGGCGTGCTGATGACCCAGATCGTGCCGTTCGGCGACCCGGCGGCGACGCGCCTGTATGGCCAGTTCGAGCGCGCGGTTTACAACTCGCTGAACACCGCCTGACCCGTTTCCGGCGGCGTTGCGCCTCGTGCCTCCTACAGCGCGCCGACGTTGCCCTGGTAGTCGCAGAACACGCCCACGGCGGCGCCGTCGCGCATGGCCTTGCCACGCCACACGCCGTCGCGGCTTTTCTGCAGCCCCGTCACCTGGGTGAAGCCGCCGGTCTGGATGCGCCGGCGTGCCTCGCGCATCGTGAAGCTGTTGGAGCCGGGCACCGGGGCGGCGGCGGTCTTGCGGTCGGCGTCGGAGGTGGTGACGGCGGGCTGCGCCGGGCTGCTGTTGTTGCGGTCGCTCAGCGGGCTTCCCGTGCCGAAATGGCCGCCGAAGGTGGACATGGAGCCGTGCGGCGCCGGCACCGCCTCGCCCGGCGTCACCCCGGTGACGGAGCCGTTGCGCCCGACCGTGGAGGGCGTGCCCGGCGCGATGTAGTAGGTGCCCTTGGGGTTGGCCGGCGGGGTCTGTGCCCACGCCGTGCCGCACAGGAACGCCGCGGCCATGCCCAAGCCAAGTGCCTTCATCAGAATGGTCCTCCAGATGGAATCGTGGACGCCGAACGTTGGGCCGCACCGCCCGGTTGCGATCACGGACGCGCCAGACGATGCTGGGCGCGTGCGGCGGGCCACGCAGCGGCCCCGGTGCTGGAAAGGGAGACGGCGGGATGGACGCAGCGGCGCCGGAGAATGCGGGCCAGGTCGAGTACTGGAACGGCGAGGCGGGGCTGCGTTGGGCACGCAGCCAGGACGGCATGGACCGGGCATTCCAGCCCTTGACCGCGGCCCTGATCGAGCGCGCAGCCCCGTGTCCGGGCGAGCGTGCGGCCGACATCGGCTGCGGCTGCGGCGACCTCAGCCTGATGCTGGCCGACCGCCTCGGGACGGAGGGGCGGGTGCTTGCGGTGGACGTGTCGCGGCCGATGCTGGAGCAGGCGCGGGCGCGGCAGCAGGCGCTGGCCGGGGAGGTGCGCGCAGCCATCCAATGGCAGGAGGCGGACGCCGCGGCCTGGCCATTCCCGGAAGGCGGGTTCGACCTGCTCACCTCCCGCTTCGGCGTGATGTTCTTCGCCGACCCGGTCACGGCGTTCCGCAACATGCGCCGCGCGCTGCGGCCCGGCGGGCGGCTCGTGATGCTGTGCTGGCGTCCGATGCAGGACAATGCCTGGGTGGCGGTGCCCCGCGCGGCGATGCTCCAGGTCGTGCCGGCGCCTGAACCCATGCCGCCGCACGCGCCGGGTCCGTTCGCCTTTGCCGACGCCGCCCGGGTGGGCGCCATCCTCGCTCAGGCCGGCTTCACGGCGGTCGCCAGCGTGGGCGTCGATGCGGCGCTCGACACCGCCGCCCCGGGCAGCGCGGACGCGGCGGCGCTGGACGACGCGGTGCGGTTCGCGACCGAGTCCGGCCCGGCCTCCGCCCTCCTGCGCGACGTGGACGACGCCCTGCGGGAACGCGCCGTCGCCGCCGTGCGCGCCGCTTTGCGTGGCCATGCCGGGGCAGGGCGGGCCTCGCTCGACGCCGCCTGCTGGCTGTTCACCGCGGAGAACCCGGGCGCCGCTGGGCACGCCCCTTGAGCGCACCGGACCTCGCGGCCCTGGTCTCGCGCTGCCGCGTCACGCCCGGCGAGGCGGTGCGCCTGGACGACCACGACCCGGCGGACCGTATGGGGCTGTCCAAGGCGGACGCGGAGGCGATGCTGGCCGCCGGCGCCGAGCGCCTCGACGCGCTGCATGACCGCCTGTTCGCACAGCGCGCCTGGTCGGTGCTGCTGGTGCTGCAGGGCATGGACGGCAGCGGCAAGGACGGCGCGATCAAGCGGCTCGCGGCCGGGCTGAACCCGCAGGGCCTGCGCGTCACCTCCTTCGCCGCGCCGAACGCCGAGGAGCGGTCGCACGACTTCCTGTGGCGCATCCACCGCGCCCTGCCGCCGCGCGGCATGGTCGGCGTGTTCAACCGCAGCCATTACGAGGACGTGCTGGTGCCCCGCGTGGAGCCAGGCGGGCTGGCGAAGCTGGGCCTGCCGGCGAGCCTGGCCGGGCCGGAGTTCTGGACCCAGCGGCTCGGCGCCATCGTCGGGTTCGAGAGCACCTTGGCGCAGCAAGGGGTCGCACAGGCCAAGGTCTTCCTGCACCTGTCCCGGGAGGAACAGCGCAAGCGGCTGCTGGCCCGGCTGGACGACCCCGCCAAGGCCTGGAAGTTCGACCCGTCGGACACCGCGGCGCGCGGCCGCTGGGCGGAGTACCGCGCGGCCTACGAGGCGGCGATAACGGCCACGGCGACGGCCGCGGCGCCCTGGTACATCGTGCCGGCCGACAGCAAGCCGGTGGCGCGCGCCCTGGTGCAGGCGGTGCTGCTGGCGGCGATGGAGGACCTGGACCTCGACATGCCGCCCCCGTCGCCGGAGCGCCTGGCGCAGATGGCGGAGGCGCGCAAGCAACTCGCGGGGTGAGCCGCGCTACAACTCGACCTGGGTGCCCAGCTCGACGACGCGCTTGGGCGGGATCTGGAAGTAGCTCGACGCGCTCACGGCGTTGCGGGTCATGAAGGCGTAGAGCCGTTCCCGCCACCGGGGCAGCTCGGGGTGGATGGTGGGCACCGGCGTTTCGCGTCCGAGGAAGAACGACGTCTCCGGGATGTCGATGGGGAACTCGGCCCGGTGCGCGTCCAGCGCCGCCGGCACGTCCGGCGCTTCCGCGAAGCCGAAGCGCAGGGTGATCTCCGTGAAGCCCTTGTCCACCGGCTTCACCTCCATGCGCTGGCCGCCCTGGACGAACGGCACCCGCTCGGTGATCACGGTGAGCAGCACGACGCGCTCGTGCAGCACCTTGTTGTGCTTGAGGTTGTCGGTCAGCGAGTAGGGCGCCGTCGCCCGGCGTGCCGCGAGATAGACCGCCGTGCCCTGCACCCGGGGCAGCGCCGGGTCGAGCCGGGCGAGGAACTGGTCGATGGGCAGGTTCTCCTCGCTGGTGCGCTCCAGCACGATCTGCCGGCCGCGGCGCCAGGTGGACATCAGCGTGAACACGACGACGCCGACCAGCAGCGGGAACCAGCCGCCCTCCGGGATCTTCACCGCGTTGGCCGCGAAGAAGGCGAGGTCCACGACGGAGAAGACGCCGATCACCGCCGCCGTCAGCGGCACGCTCCAGTGCCACAGCCGGCGGGCGACGAGGGCGAGCAGGCCCGTGGTGATCACCATGGTGCCCGCCACCGCGATGCCGTACGCCGCCGCCAGGCTGTCGGAGGACCCGAAAGCCAGCACCAGCCCGATCACGCACAGCATCAGCAGCCAGTTGATCTGCGGCACATAGACCTGGCCGATGGCCTCCTCCGAGGTCTGGTGGACGTCGAGCCGCGGCAGCAGGCTGAGCTGCATCGCCTGCTGGGACAAGGAGAACGCGCCGGAGATCACCGCCTGCGACGCGATCACGGTCGCCGCCGTGGCGAGCGCCACGATGGGCACCAGCGCCCAGTCCGGGAACAGCTTGAAGAACGGCATGTCGATGGCGTCGGGGTGGGCGAGCACGAGGGCGCCCTGGCCGAAGTAGTTGAGCGCCAGCGCCGGCAGCACGAAAACGAACCAGTCGAGCCGGATCGGGCCGCGGCCGAAATGCCCCATGTCGGCATACAGCGCCTCCGCCCCCGTCATGGCGAGGAACACCGAGCCGAGCGCCAGGAAGCCGATGGACCCGTGGCCGAACAGGAAGCGGAGGGCGTAGAGCGGGTTGAGCGCCGCGAGCACGCCGAGGTTCTGCACCACCTGCACCAGCCCGGCCCCGGCCAGCACGGCGAACCACGCCGCCATCACCGGGCCGAAATACGCGCCGATGCGCTCGCTGCCCCGGCTCTGCACCACGAACAGCCCGATCAGCACGACCACCGTGATCGGGACGACGTAGGGCTTGAGGGAAGGGGCGGCGACCTCCAGCCCCTCGATGGCGCTGAGCACCGAGATGGCCGGGGTGATCATGCCGTCGCCGTAGAACAGCGCGGCGCCGGCGATGCCGACCATGAGCAGGGCGGTGCGCCGCCGCGGGTCGGCTTCCGAATGCGCGGCGAGGCCCAAGAGCGCCATGATGCCGCCCTCGCCGTCGTTGTCGGCGCGCATGACGAACAGCACGTACTTGACGGTCACGACGATCATCAGCGCCCAGAAGATCAGGGACAGCAGCCCCAGCACGGTCTCCGTCGCCGTGCCGCCGCCAGCCGATTTCAGGCATTCGCGCAGGGTGTAGATCGGGCTGGTGCCGATGTCGCCGTACACGACGCCGAGGGCGCCGATCACCAGGGCGCGGCGCATGGGGTCCGCAGCCCCGGGTGCTTGGCTGGTCCCAGGTGCCTGGCTAGTTTCGGTCGCTTGGCTGGTCCCGGGTGCTTGGCTGGCCATCGTGCCTCCACGGCGCGAAGCCGCCCTTGCAGGTTGGGGGGGGGGGGGGGGGGGGGGGGCGGGCCTGCGGGCCGCCCGGGCGCTACGCCGCCGTTGCTGTTGGGCCCGCGGGGGGTTGGGCGGGGGGGCCTTCCCTTAAAGCGGAGGCGTCAGGCGAGTTGCACGCCCATGCCCGTCAGCCATCGACGGTCAGCCCTGGGCGGGCACCGCGACGAACAGGCTGTGGCCGTCCCGCAGCACGCGGAGCGCCACGGCCTGCTGGCCCTTCTGCTCGCGGCCCTGCTGCGCACGGATCGCCTGCACCGCCTGCTCCGGCGTCGCGACCGGGCGGTTGCCGACGCTTTGCAGCACGTCGCCGGGCTTGAGGCCCGCCTCGCTCGCCGGGCTGTTCGGGCGCACGGCCGCGATCACCGCGCCCGTCACGTCGTCAGGGAGGCCCAGGCTCTCCCGCGCGGCTGGGTTGCTCGGCGCGAGCGCCAGGCCGATCTTGCCGCCGCCTTGCTGCTCGCCCGGCGTCCCGGCGTCGGCAACCTTCTCCGGCAGCGCCGCCGTGGTCATGGCGAGCTTCTGCTCCGCGCCGTCGCGCAGCACCGTCACCTCCGCGCTGGTGCCGGGCCGCAGCGCCGCCACCTGGCGGGCCAGGACGCGCGGGTCATCGACCGCCTTGCCGTCCACCGCCGTCACCACGTCGCCCGGATGCAGCCCGGCCTTCGCCGCCGGCCCGTTCGGCTCGACGTCCGCGACCAGGGCGCCCGTGGCGTGCGGCAGCCGCAGCGCCGACGCCATCTCGGGGCTGAGCTTCTGCGACATCACGCCCAGGTAGCCGCGCTCCAGGTGCCCGTGCTGCTCCAGCTCCGCCACCACCTGCTTGACCAGGTTGGACGGGATGGCGAAGCCGATGCCGACCGAGCCGCCGGACGGGCTGAAGATCGCGGTGTTCACGCCCACCACGCTGCCGTCCGTGCTGAACAGCGGCCCGCCGGAGTTGCCGCGGTTGATCGGCGCATCGACCTGCAGGAAGTCGTCATACGGCCCGGCGCCGATGTCGCGCCCGCGCGCCGAGACGATGCCCGCCGTCACCGTGCCGCCCAGCCCGAACGGGTTGCCCATCGCCACCACCCAGTCGCCCGGGCGTGCCTTGTCGCTGTCGCCCAGCGACAGGAACGGCAGCTTCGCCCCGGCCTCGACCTGCAGCACGGCGATGTCGGTGCGGGGGTCGCGGCCCACCACGCGGGCGTCCAGCTCCCGCCCGTCATCGAGCGTCACGACGACCTTGGTCGCGCCGTCCACGACGTGGTTGTTGGTGACGACATGGCCCTCGGCATCGACGATGAAGCCGGAGCCGAGCGCCTTAGCCGCATGGCCCTGGCCTTCATGATCGTCAGGCCGGCCGCCGAAGAAGCGGCGGAAGGTCTGGTCCTGCTCCGACCCCTGCGGGAAGGGCGAGTTGGCCTGCTCCGCCTGCACGCGCTCGGTGCTGGTGATGGTCACGACCGCGGGGCGCACGCGGGTCACGAGGTCGCCGAAGCCCGGCAGGGCCGGGACGGAGGGTGCTGCGATGGGCGCAGCCGCCGGGCCCTCGGCGGCGGCGGGGCGCAGCGTGGCGCCGAGGCCGCCCAGCGCGGTGCCGGCCAGCAGCAC
>CAXTTB010000062.1:0-12405 GCA_964246905.1 uncultured Acetobacteraceae bacterium
CCGCTTCCCGGCCCCGCCCGCGTGCCGGCACCCGGCGCTGCTCCGCCCCCATGCCCCTGCCCGGCATCGCCGCGAGCGCCGTCCCGGCAAGCAAAACCTCACGGCGACCCAGCATGGCCCGGCGCTCCCTGCGTTCCCACGATTCCTGCATCGGTTACTCCCGCCCGCGTGGCCCGGTCCAGCGCCGCCTTGATCCGTCAAGCAGCGGCTTGACCCAAGAGGCCGACAGCCAGCGCATAGAAGTCGGACGGGTTGTAGCGCCGGATCACGTTGAAATTGGGATAGGTCATGAAGCCCTCGCCCGGCTCCGCGCCGCTCGGCACGATGACCGAGCCTGGAATATCGGCGCGGCCAAGCTCCCGGCCGTCCACCCGCCGCACGCCCGTGCGCGTCCAATCGTCCAGGCTCCGGCGGTTGTCGCGCGCCGCGGCGGCCGAGTCGAACCCCGCGGGCAACCGGACCGGCTGCGCCCAAGGCTCCCCGCGCCGCCAGCCATTCTTCGCCAGGTAGTTGCCGACCGAGCCGAACACATCCGGCTTGCTGTCCCAGATGTCGCGCCGCCCATCCCCGTCGAAGTCCACGGCGTAGCGCAGGTAGGAGCTTGGCATGAACTGCGGCTGTCCCATCGCTCCGGCCCAGCCGCCGGTCATGCGGGCCGGCGCCACGTCGCCCTGGTCCAGGATGCGCAGCGCGTTGATCAGCTCGCCGCGGAAGTACGCCGCCCGCCGCCCTTCCCAGGCCAAGGTCGAAAGCGCCTCAACCAGCCGATAATTCCCTTTGTTGGCGCCGAACGCCGACTCGACGCCCCAGATCCCCATGATGATCAGCGGGTCCACGCCGTACCGCTCCTCGATCCGGGCCAGCAGCGCGCGTTCACGGACGTAGTTCTCACGCGCCGCCTGCAGGCGGCTGTCCGGCAGCACGCGGGCGCGGTACTCCGGCCAGGTCAGGGTGAACTCCGGCTGGCGGCGGTCAAGCTCGATGACCCGCTGGTTCGCCTCGATCCCGGCAAACGCCTGCTGCAGGGTCGCCTCGCGGATGCCCAAGCGCCGGGCCTCGGCCTTCACGCTGCCCACGAAGCCCCCAAACGAGTCCTGCCCCCAGGCCGGCAGCGCCAAAGCGGCAAGCGGAATCGGCAGCAGCGCGCGGCGGGATATCATTCCGCAAGTGTGCCACGGCGCGATCCCGCCCGGCAACAGACTTGGACCCGAGGCTGATCCGGGGCAGGATACGTCAAAAGACAACGGGGAACGCCCACCATGGGGATCACAGCCGAGCTGTCCGCTTTCAGCGCCGCCATTTCGTCCACGGCGCTGCCGCCGCCCGTGTTGGAGCGGGCGCGGCTCCTGGTGCTCGACCTCGGCGGCAACATCGTGCGTGCCCGGCACGACGCGGAGAGCACGGCTCCGTTGCTGGCCACGGTCCGGGCGCTCGGCATGGCTGCGGGCAACAGCGGGGTGTTCGGCGATTGCGCCCGCTACACCCCCGCCGGCGCTGCACTGCTGAACGGCGCCTTGGGCCATTCGCTCGACTTCGACGATACCCATGCGGCCGGATCGCTGCACCCGGGCTGCCCGGTGGTTTCGGCGGCGTTGGCGGCCGGCCAGATGACAGGCGCCAGCGGCGCCGACGTGCTGGCGGGGATCGTCGCGGGATACGAGGTCGCCTGCCGTCTCGCGCTGGCGCTGGCGGCCGGGGCGCACTACGGCCGCGGCTTCCACCCGACGGCGACCTGCGGCGTGTTCGGCGCCGCCGCGGCGTCCGGCCGGGTGTTCGGGCTGGGCGCGGGCGACATCGCCTCAGCCCTCGGCATCGCCCTCAGCCAAGCCGCTGGCAGCCTGCAATTCCTGGCGAACGGCGCGTGGACCAAGCGTTTCCAGGTCGGCTGGTCCGGGATGGCCGGGCTGACCGCGGCGACCCTGGCGCGGGAGGGCTTCAAGGGCGCAGCCGACGCCCTGGAAGGCACGCACGGCTTCCTCAACGCCTACGCCCCCTCCCCCAAGCCGGCCCGCGCGGTCCAGGGGCTGGGCATCGAGTTCGAGCTGATGCAGACCGCGGTGAAGCCCTACCCGTCCTGCCGCTACGGCCATGCGGGCATCGACGCCGCCCTCATGCTGCGGGCCGAGCACGCCATCGATCCGGCCACCATCGAGCGTGTGACGCTCGGCCTGCCGGAAGCCGGGATGCGGCTGATCGGCGTGCCCGCGGCGCAAAAGTCCGATCCGCAGAACGTGGTGGACGGGCAGTTCAGCGGCCCGTTCGTGATCGCGGCGGCGCTGGCCACCGGGCGCATGGACTGGGACAGCTACGCCCTGCTGCACGACCCCCGTATCCGTGCCCTGCTGCCGCGCATTGCCTGCGAATGGGATGCCGACGTTCAAGCCGAGTTCCCCGCCAACATGTCGGGCAAGCTGACCATCACCGCCGCCAGGCAAACCTATCGGCGCATGGTCGTCGTGCCCAAGGGCGAGCCGGGCAACTTCCCATCGGGAGACGAGCTGCGGCACAAGTTCATGACGCTGACCGCAGCGGTGCTGGGCGAGGACCGAGCCGGCGACCTGGCCGACGCCGTGCTCGCCATCGACGAGGCGCCCGGGGTCGGCCGGCTGCTATCCATGGCTGCGCCCATGAAGGGCGCACAACTGGCCGGCGACTGAGGCGCCTTTACCGGCTAACCCCGCGGCTTGCGGCGGATCGGCAGGTTGGTGCGGTAGGCTACGCGCTTCAGCGCGAAGGCGCTTTCCACCCCGCGCACGCCAGGAATGCGGGTCAGCCGGGTGCGCAGGAACTCCTCGTAAGCGCCAAGGTCAGGGGCAACGACCCGCAGCAGGTAGTCGCTGGCGCCCGACATCACGTAGCACTCCATGATCTCCGGCAGGTCGGCGATGGCCTTCTCGAACGCCGCCAGATGATCCTCGGTCTGGGCGGAAAGCCTGACGGACACAAAGACGTTCACCGGCAGTCCGACCCGCTCCTGATCCAGCAGCGCCACGTAGCGTTGGATGATGCCGCCCTCTTCCAGCAGCTTCTGCCGCCGGAGCGCCGGGCTTGGCGACAATCCGGCGGCGTCGGCGATCTCGCCGCTGGTCGCCCGGCCCTCCCGCTGCAGGTGATCGAGGATGGCGAGGTCGATCCGATCCAGGCGCATGACAATGGGCGATCCTGCTATATTGCATCGCAACATTGGCTAATCCTGCCAATTATCCGGGCGTGATACCGCAAATACGACAGCACTCTCCACCCATTTCGGCGCTATGCTGAACGTTATCGTCAACAGTCCGCCGTGTTCGGCTTTCCTGAGAGGCGTCCTCTATGGATATCGGTTTCGCTGCTACGACGACGCTCGACAGCCGCTATGCCGACCTGGACCGGCCGACGCTGCTGACCGGCACGCAGGCGCTGGTGCGCGTGCTGCTGGAACAGGCACGGCTGGACCGTTCGGCCGGGCTGCGGACCGGCGGACTGGTTTCCGGCTATCGCGGGTCGCCGCTGGGCGGCCTGGACCGGGAGCTGTGGCGCAAGGAGAAGCTGCTCACGGAATACTGCGTCCGGTTCCAGCCCGGGCTGAACGAGGATCTGGCCGCGACCATGCTGTGGGGCAGCCAGCAGATCGACACCTTCCCCGGCAAGCGCGTCGATGGCGTGTTCGGCATGTGGTATGGCAAGGGACCCGGCGTGGACCGCAGCGCCGACGCGCTCCGCTGCGCCAACATGATCGGCACGGCGCGGCTGGGCGGCGTGCTGGCTGTGTCGGGCGACGACCATGCGGCGCACTCCTCGGTGTTCCCGCACCAGACGGACGGCATCTTCGAGAGCGTGCAGATTCCCGTGCTGCAGCCCGCAGATGTCGGCGAGATCCTGGACTACGGCCTCGCCGGCATCGCCATGTCGCGCTACGCCGGGCTGTGGGTCGCGCTCAAGACCATTGCGGAAACGGCGGAGCAGTCCGCGGCCGTGGCTGTGCCGGGCGGGCGTGCGTTCGTCACCCCGGACCGGCTTTTGCCGCCCCACGGCCTGAACCTCGACCCGCAGCTTCCCTGGCCGGCCGAGCGCGCCGAGCTTGAGCGCCGCATGGTGGAGGAGCGGCTGCCGGCCGCGTGGGCCTGGGCGCGGGCGAACCGGCTGGACCGCCTCATGCACGGGACGGCCGAGGCGCCCATCGGCATCGTCACGGTCGGCAAGGCGCACCACGACGCGATGCACGCGCTGCGCCGCCTGGGCCTCGACGGACATCCCGACATCGCGGTTTACAAAGTGGCGCTGTCCTGGCCGTTGGAGACCGAAGGGGCGCGGGAGTTCGCCCGCGGCAAGCGCGCCATCTTGGTCGTCGAGGAGAAGCGGTCGAACGTGGAGGAACAGCTCCGCTCGGCGTTGTACGACCTCGCGGAGCGGCCCACCGTCGAGGGCAAGCTCGACCGGGACGGCACGCCGCTGCTGCCGGGCACGATGGAACTGTCGCCGGAGCTTGTGATTGCGGCGCTCGCCCGCGTGCTCCCTCACTGCGGCATCGGTCTCGACGTGCCGGCCTCGGCCGCGGTCCCGGTCCGCACGCCTGGCCTGTTGACCCGCGCCCCGACGTTCTGCGCCGGCTGCCCGCACGGCACCAGCACGCGCCTGCCGGACGGCAGCTTCGCCATGGCGGGGATCGGCTGCCACACCATGGCACTGACCACGTCGGAAGGCACCAAGACGTTCAGCCAGATGGGCGGCGAGGGCGTGCCCTGGATCGGCTTGGCACCATTCACCGACGTGCCGCACATGTTCGCCAACATGGGAGACGGCACCTACCAGCACTCCGGCCTGCTGGCGATCCGCCAGGCCGTCGCGGCCGGGGCGCCGATCACCTACAAGATCCTGTTCAACGACGCCGTGGCGATGACCGGCGGCCAGCCGGCGGAGGGCGGGCCGACGGTGCTCGGCATCGCCCGGCAGTTGGCGGCGGAGGGCGTCGGCCTGATCGCCGTGGTGGCCGACGACCCGGCACGGCTTCCCGCTGCGGCCGACCTGCCGCCGGATACGCTGCGCCACGGGCGCGACGACCTCGACGCGGTGCAGCGACGGATGCGCGGGCACCCGGGCGTCAGCGCGATTATCTACGACCAGGTGTGCGCCACCGAGAAGCGCCGCCGCCGCAAGCGCGGCAAGCTGGCCGCGGCCGAGACCCGCGTCGTCATCAACGAACGGGTCTGCGAGAACTGCGGCGACTGCACAACACAGTCGCAGTGCATCGCCATCGAGCCGGTCGAGACCGAGCTCGGCCGCAAGCGGCGGATCAGCCCGACGAGTTGCAACACCGACCTGTCCTGCCTGAAAGGCTTTTGTCCCAGCTTCGTCACCACGAAGTCCGACGCGCCGCAGGCCGCAGGCAGCGATCCGGCCGCTATCTGGGCCGCACGCGAAGCGGACCTGGCCGCAGGCCTTCCCGAGCCGACGCTGGCGAATGCCGCGACGCCTTGGCGCGGCCTGTTCGCCGGCATCGGCGGCGGGGGCATCGTGACTTGCGGCGCCATCGTCGCGATGGCGGCGCACCTGGAGGGACGTCAGGTCAGCACGCTCGACTTCACCGGGCTTGCGCAGAAGAACGGCGCGGTCGTGTCCCATGTGCAGATCGCCGAAGCCGGGCTGGACGTGGTGCGTATCCCGCGCGGGACCGCAGACCTGCTGCTGGCGGCGGACCTGGCGGTGAGCGCCGGGCCGGACGTGCTGGGACGCTGCGCCCCAGGTGCGGCGGTGATCGGCAACCTCGACCTGCAAGCGGGCGCGGCCTTTATCGGCAACCGTGACGTGGCGGTCGATGCGGGGCTGCACCGCCGAGCCGTCGGCAGAGCCACGTCCGCCGAACGGTCGCGCTTCCTGCGTGGCAGCGCGCTGTCGGAGCGGCTGTTTGGCAACGCGCAGGCGATGAACACGCTGCTGCTCGGCATCGCGTGGCAGCAAGGATTGCTGCCGGTCGGCAGCGGCGCGCTGCTGCGGGCCATGGAACTCAACGGCACAGCCGTCGCCTTGAACCGCCGAGCCTTCCTGTGGGGCCGCATCCTCGCGGTCCAGCCGGCGCTGGCTGACGAGATCTTGGCTGATGAGGCGTTGCTGCCAGTTACGCTGGAAAGCTTGGTCGCGCGCCGAGAAGCCGAGCTGGTGGACTACCAAGGCCCGGCCCTCGCGGCACGGTATCGCGCCTTGGTGGACGCAGCCCAGGCGCGCGAGGCGGCGCTCGGCGGCAGGGACGGCGCGCTGGCCCGTGCCGTGGCGGAGGGGTTCTTCCGCGTCCTCGCCTACAAGGATGAGTATGAGGTCGCCCGGCTGCACGCCGCCGCCACGTATGGGGATGAGCCGGTGTTCCACATGGCGCCGCCGCTGTTCAGCCGGCTTGACCCGGCAACCGGGCGTCGGCGCAAGGTCAAGATCCCCGGTCGCATCGCCCTGCCGCTGTTCCGCCTGCTGCGTCATGGCAAGGCGCTGCGCGGCACCATGTTCGACCCGTTCGGCTGGCAGCGTGACCGCCGGCTGGAACGTGCGCTGGCCGACGAGTACGAGCAAGACATGCGCCAGGCGCTCGGCCATGCGCGTCCGGACACGCTCGCGGACGCCGTGTCGCTCGCGGCGCTCCCGCAAGACATCCGCGGCTTCGGGCCGGTGAAGGCGGCCAGCTTGGAAGCCGCGCGCCCAACGCGGGAAGCGTTGCTGCGCCGCCTTGATGCGCCCATGTCCGTGGCGCCGGGCGTCGCCGCAGAGTAGCGGCTGCGCCCCTTTTGCGCCAAAGAACGGAAGGAAGCGTCCCATGCTCGACCATACCGACCCCAATGCGCTGATCGTCGATGCCGCGCGCCGCTTCGCGCAGGAGCGCCTGGCCCCGCACGCCGCCGCGCGCGAGCAGGCCGGCCGGATCGAGCCGGAGATCATCCGCGAACTCGGCGAGATGGGCTTCCTCGGCGCCACCAACAGCGCCGAGTGGGGCGGGAGCGAGATCGGCTACGCCGCCTATGCCCAGGTCGTCGAGGAGATCGCGGCCGGAGACGGCTCGGTCTCCACCCTGGTCAGCGTGCACAATGCGCCGACCTGCGAGATCCTGGAGAAGTTCGCCACGCCGGCGCAGAAGGAACGCTGGCTGCGCCCGATGGCCAGTGGCGAGGCGGTCGGCAGCTTCGCGCTGACCGAGTCCGCCGCCGGGTCGGACGCCTCGGCCATCCGCACGCGGGCGGTGCGGACCAACAGCGGCTACGTCGTCAACGGGTCGAAGCAGTTCATCTCCAACGCCTCGTACGGTAAGACGACGATCCTGTTCGCCGTGACCGATCCCGCCGCCGGCAAGAAGGGCATCTCGGCCTTCGTGATCGCCAACGACACGCCGGGCTTCTCCGTGGCGCGGGTGGAACACAAGCTCGGGCAAAAAGCGTCCGATAGCTGCGCGCTGGCGTTCGATGACATGCATGTGGGCGACGATCAACGCATCGGCGAGGAGGGCCAGGGCCTCAAGATCGCGCTCAGCACCTTGGAAAGCGGGCGCATCGGCATTGCGGCGCAGAGCGTCGGCATGGCACGGGCGGCGCTCGACTACGCAATCAACTATGCCAAGGAACGCAAGCAGTTCGGCCGCCCGATCATCGAGCACCAGGGCGTGGGCTTCCGCCTCGTCGAGGCCAAGACCAAGCTCGCTGCGGCGCGGGAACTGACCATGCGCGCCGCCCGGCTGAAGGATGCCGGGCAGCCGGCGCTGGAAGCGGCAGCGATGGCCAAGCTGTTCGCCTCGGAAGCCGCGGAAAGCATCTGCTCCGCCGCGATCCAGACCTTGGGCGGCTACGGCTATCTGGCGGACTACCCGGTTGAGCGCATCTACCGCGACGTCCGGGTATGCCAGATCTACGAGGGCACGTCGGACGTGCAGAAGATCATCCTGCAACGCATGCTTTGAGGGCGATGGAAGCTGTTTGGGGCAGACGTTTCCTCCTCGCGATTGCGTTTCTGCTCCAGGTCGGTCTTGCCAGGCCGGCCCAAGCAGTTTGTGTATCGCAGAAACGCGCCGAGGTGCCGGTGCGGATGCAGGACGGATTCGCCTTCGTCCCGGCCAGCATTGGCAACGTACCCGTCACGTTTCTGCTGGACACCGGCGCACAGGGGATGCTGCTGACGCCCGGCATTGTCCAGGCGCTTCACCTGCCGGTTGATTCCCATGCCGGCACCCGCATGTTGGGGACCGGCGGCGTCCGGGACGCTCCCAACGTGAGACTCCGCGGTTTAAAAGTCGGCGGCGAGCTATTGGCGGACGGCAATGTGCCGATGGCAGCGTTGCCAGGCGTGCCGCAAACCGAGCCGCCGCTCGCCGGGCTGCTGGGCGGCCAATTTCTTGAGACGTATGACCTTGACCTCGACGTGCCGCATGGACGCATGGCGCTCTACGACGCCTCCGGTTGCCCCACGCCGCCCTTCCCCCTGCCCTACAGCACCCTGCCGCTGACGTTCTTGCCGGAGGGCGACGCCTTCGTCACGGTCCAGGTCAACGGTGAAAGCCTGCTGGCGCTGGTGGACACGGGCTCACGCGCGTCGATCATTACGGAGCAGGCAGCCGGGTGGCTGGGACTTGGCGGCCTCGGCTCCGCCAATCTCGCCCGCGGTGTGGACGGGTCAACCTTGCCGATCCGGCACCTGCGGGTGCGTACGTTGCAAGTCGGCAGGGATGTGACCGACGGGGCGCCGGTCAGCGTGTCGCCCCTGCAATTAGGCCGGGGCGACATGCTGCTCGGGTTGGACTACCTCGGCCGGCACCGGGTCTGGGTGTCGTACAGCACCGGCCGCGTCCTCATCCAATGAGCCCGGCGTCAGGCCGACCGCGCGAGGTCGAGGCTCGTCACGGACCGGGTGCCCGTTTCTTCGACCGACCAGGCGAACTCCGGCCGTTGCTGCGCCTGACGCTCAGGCGCGCGCATCCAGTAGCCGGAGCCGCGGATGCTCTGGATCAGCACGCCACCATCGACATCCAACGGCAGCTTCTGCCGCAGGTTGAAGACGAGCTGATCCACGCTGCGGTCCTCCGGGCGCCATGGGCGGCGCAACGCCGCCGCCGAGAGCCTGTCGCGTGTCACCGCGTTGCCGCCAGCGCGGGCAAAGGTTTCCAGGGCCGTGAACTCCGCCGAGGTCAGATTGATCCGCTTCCCGTCCGGCGTGTGGACACTGCGGTTCTGCAGGTTGATGCGGATCGGCCCGATGGCCAGCACAGCCTCCGCGCTCGGCAATGCGAGATGGCTCTTGCGGACGTTGACCCGGCGGTGCACGGCGCGGACCCGAGCGATCATGTCGCGCAGCGTCAGCGGCTTCCCCAGGTAGTCGTCAGCCCCGAGTTCGAGGCTGGCGATCCGCGCCGCCTCCTCCTCGATGCCGGCCAGCACGATCACGCCGCAGTTCCGCGGCTCCACCAGATGCCCCACCAGGGCGACGCTATCGACGTCGGCCAGCCCCAAGCCGACAAGCACGATGTCCGGCAGCAGCCGCGCGCTGAGCGCCAGCCCTGTCGTGCTGTCCCGCGCCCAAACGACCTGGATGCCGGCCTCCTCAAGCCCTGACACCAAGGTGCGGACGGTGGACACGTCGGACTCAATCAACAGGACCTTCGGATCGACCAAGGAGCCTTCCGTCGCCAACGTCACTGTGCCCATCGCCAACATCTCCGTTCCGATTTGTTACCGAAACGATATCACGTAAACGTGTGCGTGCCAGCAAAATCTGACTTGAAAGGCGTTAAAAGTTTGTTGTTTTCAACCCGGAGTTATAATCCCATGGCATTAACGGAATAGGGTTGCGGCTCCCTCCGGATTAACGCCGTCGGGGAAACCGCACCATCCGGCCCAGGCTCTCGTCAAACAGCGCGTAGCTCGGCGCCACCAGCGCCTCCCGCAGCGTGAGCACCCGAGCCGTGCCGAACAGCTCTTCGCAAGCCTCATGGCAGGCGCGCAGGCGGTAGTTCGGCACGCGCGGCACAAGATGGTGCACGTGGTGATAGCCGATGTTGCCGCTGAACCAGCGCAGCACGGACGGCAGCTTCAGGAACGAGCTGCCGCGGATTGCGGCGGCGATGGCGCTCCAGTCCGAGTTGTGCGTCCAATGGGCGTCCTCAAAGCGGTGCTGAATGCTGAACAGCCACACCCCGATGATGGCCGCAACTGTGATCACTGGGAGCTGGATCACCAGCACGGGCCAGACGCCGAGGGGCAGGACCATCGCAACCAGGACCGCCGCGATCAACGCGTTGGTCAGGTAAACCGCCCGCCGCTCGCTAGCCCAGGCGCGCGGCGTTTCGAACGGCACGCGGTACAGCACCAGGAACACGACCGGCGGAATGATGAGGTGGGCGATCAACGGGTGGCGCACGGTGCGGGACATCCATCGCCTCCACGGCGACATCGCTTCGTATTCCTGGACGGTCAGGCATGTCGAGTAGATGTCGCTCGTCATGTCGCGCCGGTCGAGGTTGTTCCAACTCGCATGGTGCTGCGCGTGGTGGCGCCGCCAATTGGTGAACGGCGTCAGCGTCGCCAGGCTGCACAGCACGCCCACCACGAAGTTGGCCCGGCGCGACCGGAAGAAGGCCCCGTGCCCGCAATCGTGCTGGATGATGAACAGCCGCACCACCAGCCCGGCCGCCGGCAGCACGAGCGCGAGGCTGAGCCAGGGCGAAAGGTGATAGGCGACGTACATCAGCGCCAGCACACCCAGGTAGGCGCCGCCGGTCGAGGCGAACTGCCACACGCTGTGCGCCAGAACCGGCGATTGGAACGTGGCAGCCCGGCGCAGCAGGGATCGGCCAGGCACTCGGGACGTCTTGCCCTCTGGCGCCGGGTCAGCAGGCGTCGAGAAGACAGGCGCCGGATAAGACGCAGATGACATGACCGGGATTCCTAGAATGGTGGCAACCCGGTGGGTGTGCGGCAAGATCACCGTCGCGAAGGGCACAGGGCTGGCTCTTCTATGTAGCATGAAGCCTGAACGCTCCGGCGGAAATCTCAGCGTCTAGGAAAGATTTAACAGCAACGACTTAAGATACGCGCTCTCGGGCAGGCCGGGATGGACGGGGTGATCGGGGCCGGCGGTGCCCGTATGGACGATGCGCGCGTCCCGCTTGGTTTTCAGTATGGCCGAACTCACCTGGGCCGCGAACAGGTCCAGCGGCGCATGATGGCTGCATGACGCCACGAACAGGAACCCGCCGGACCGGACCAGCGGCGCCGCGAGCCGGGTCATCCGATGGTAGGCGCGCAGCCCGGCGTCCTGGTCCTTGCGCGACTTGGCAAAGGCCGGCGGGTCGCAGACGACGATATCGAAGCGCTCGCCCTCCGCGGCCAGCGCCGCCATGATGTCAAACGCATCGCCGCGTTGGACCGAAACCCGGCCGCCCAGCCCGTTCGCCTCCGCCGCCCGCAGCGCGAGGTCCAGCGCAGGCTGGCTGCTGTCCACAAGCAGGACGCCGGCGGCACCGGCAGCGGCGGCCCGCAGCCCGAACGCCCCTGTATGGCAGAACACGTCCAGCACGCGGGTGCCGGCGGCAAGGGAGGCGACCTGGTCCCGGTTGGGCCGTTGGTCGAAGAAGAAGCCGGTCTTCTGACCTGACAGCGGGTTGACCGGGAAGCGCACGCCGCCCTCCTCCGCCACCGCTTCGGCATCCGTCCCGTGCAGCAGGCCCACCGCCTGCGGCAAGCCCTCCTGCAGGCGCGCGGCGCTGTCGTTGCGCGCCACGACCGCGCGGAGCGGTAGCAAGTCCAGTAGCGACGCAACCACCTCCGGCAGCAAACGGTCCATGCCGGCGGTGTTGGCCTGCACCACGGCCACTTCGCCGAAACGGTCCACCACCAGCCCGGGCAGCCGGTCGGCCTCCGCGTGCGCCAGTCGGTGCTGCGTCCCCGGCGCGACCCGGGCGCGGAACGCGATGGCGTCCGCGACCCGCCCCCGGACCCAGGCCGCGTCGATTACGGCGTCGGGGTCGCGGTCCAGCAACCGGGCGGCAATCAGGCTGTGCGGGTTGAACATGAAGGTGCCGTAGCGCCAGCCGCCGTCCCCCTCGATGCGGACCGGCGCGCCAGCGGGCCAGGCCCGGTGCTCCGGCGTGGTGGCAAGCTCGTTGCTGAACACCCAGGGGTGCCCGGCTTTCAGGCGGCGGTCATGCCCAGGCTTCAGGCGGAGCAGCGGATGCGGCATGGCGCCGGGTTAGCAGCCCGGTCAGCGGACGTAAACGCGGACCTCCTGCCCGGACAGGCCAGCTTCGGGCCGGGCAAACAAGCGCACCCGGCCCAGCGGCACGCCCTGCGCCGCAATGGCGCGGGCAACCGTGCCCGCCTCGGCGCCGGAGGACGCTGGGTCGTCAAGTCCGGCGTCCATACCCGCGCCGCCGGGCAGCATAGCCACCACGTCGAACACCACGTC
>CAXTTB010000063.1:0-2573 GCA_964246905.1 uncultured Acetobacteraceae bacterium
ACTCGATTGCGTTCAAGTGGGGTGCGTTCAAGCGGGCGGCGGCGCCGGTAGCGCGCGGTCGATGGCGTCCAGCCCGTCCAGCATCCACGCCTGGTATCCCTTGCCGGCCGGCTCCGTTTCCGTGGCGCCCACCACCGGGACGTGCGACGCCCGGGCCAGCTTTCCCATGCGCGCCGCGACGGGGCTGGAGGCCTGGCTGTTGTACACCAGCAGCTTGGCCTTGTGCGTCCTTAGATCGTCCTCGAAGGCGGCGATGTCGGAGGCGCTCGGCTCGGTGCCGTTCATCACCGACAGTTGGAACGATTGGTTCCGCACGTCCATGCCGAGGGCCGCGAAGAGGTAGCCGAACACCGGCTCGGTCGCCGTCACCGGCGTGCCGGCCAGGCGTGCCCGCATCGCGGCGATCCTGGCCTGGATCGGCTGCACCGAGGCCTGGAAGGCGGCCAGGCGCTGCCGGTAGCCGTCCGCGTGCGCCGGGTCGGCGCTGGCCAGGCTGTCGGCCAGCGCCTGGGCGAGCGCCAGCATGGTCGCCGGGTCGTACCAGATGTGCGGGTTGTCGCCGGGCTTCCTGCCGAGGAGGTCGGCCACCACGACCGTCTTCCGGTCCGCGTTGCGGGCGGCGCCGCGCAGCTTCCCCAGCCCGGGGGGGTCGGCGATGCCGTTGCGGATGACGATCCGGGCGGCCGATACCGCCCGCGCGACGGAGGGGCTGGCCTCGAACAGATGGGGGTCCTGGTCGGGATTGCTCAGCACGCTCGTCACCTTGACGGCGGGGCCGCCGATCTGCTGGGCGATGTCGCCGTAGAAGTTCTCGGCGGCCACGACCGGCACGGGGCCGCGCGCCGCCTGGGGCCAGGCCGGCGGGGCGGCCAGGCCGAGGCACGCCAGGCTTCCGGCCACCGCGATCACGGCAAATCTCGCCATGCAGACTCCCTTGCACGGGCGGCTGTCAGGGCCGCACGGTGGTTGCTCAAGCGCGACATAGGGCATGGCCGGGATTGAGACAATGTATCAAGTTCCCGGCGCGATGCGGCAATGAGGACAGGTCATGACGGAGCGGCGCCAGGCCGTCGTGTTGGGCAGCGCCATGAGGCTGTTCGCCGGCGCTTCCGTGCTGCCGGCAGACTGGGTGTCAGGACTGCGAGGGGCAGGTCCTCAGCGTGCGCGAGTTCGCCATGGTTTGCACCAGGTCCGCGCCGACGGCGCTGCCCGGGCCGCTGAACGCCAGGCCCGACCGCACGAGGCCGTGACCTTGCCAGACCAGGCGCCCCGACCGGGTGTCGATCAGGCGCAACTGGTAGGTCGTCGCGTCGTCGTAGGTGTAGCTGACCGAGGCCGCAGGCGCGATCACCAGCAACGCATCCGACTTGGCCCGCGCCGCCAGCGTTCGGGCGATGGATGCGTCGTCGCCGCCACTGTCCAGCGACAATGGATCGATGTCGTGCACGGTGACTGTGAGCCGGCATGCCCGCAACGCCTCGACGATGCCGTTCCGGAAGCTGGTGCGTGCCCCTTCCGAGATCCCGGTGCCGAGGTTCTCATAGATCAGGACGCTGTTGACCGGAGCGGCCGGTGCGTTGACCGCGGCGCCGCTGGATGGCTGGCTGCACCCGGAGACGAGCAACAGGACGGCGCCCGCCAGGACGGCGCCGGCCAGGCAATGCGGGGTCCGATGCCTCATGTCCCCTCCGAAGGCTTGCTGCACGACACGGCTCAGGACGCCGTCACCGTTGCGGGGCAGGAGCGGATCGTCCGGTCCTTCGCCAGTTGCCGCACAAGCGCCTGGGCCATGTTGCGCCCTCTGTTGCCCGGCGTGCCGAACTGTGCCGTGACGCCCAGCTCGAACCGGCCTCGAAAAACGGCGCGGCCCGACGGCTGCTCCGTCACCAACGCCTCGTATTTCACCGAATTCAGTTGTGTATAGCCGTAATTCCGGATGCTGAAACTCCCGACCGGGCGCAACCGCATGACGGCATCATAGCGGCCAGCGAGATCGCCGCCCTTGAGCCGGCCCACGACGTCGTTTGCGGCTTGCAGGCCCATGTCGCTCAGGTCAACCGCGATGCCGCATGTGCCGAGCTGCTGCTTGAGGCCAGCCTCCATCCCCCGCACCTCGGGATCGATCCCACCACCATAGTAGGGGGGACCAACAACGAGCATCCGCTTCGGAATGCCGGCATAGTCCGACACAGCCTTCGACTCGACCGTGATGGCGCATCCAGACAACGTGGCGACCGCGGCCAGCAGGCTCATCATTCGCCGCAACCCGCAGCCGAGTGCGGCGGCACGGTCGTTGGTCAGCCGCAGGTCGGCCCGGCACAAGACGTCCCATCGCGCCTCCGATGACTGGTGCGAACGAGGTTCCTCCTTAACGCCCATGTTCCTGTTCCGCCGGCATTGCAACGCCCGGCCTGGGTGGCGTCAGACGAGCCTTTCGGTTCAAACCTATCCAACCATGTCAGGTAAAATTCCAGCGTTCAAGGGTAGCAAGAGTGCTCCACGCCGTGCGGAACCCAGTTGCCTCGGGAACCCCGCTCCAGTCATCAAGGGGAGCCGGCGCAAGCGGTTGCCGG
>CAXTTB010000063.1:2673-12393 GCA_964246905.1 uncultured Acetobacteraceae bacterium
CGGCTCATGACGAGGCCGGAGGCCCGAAGCCAACATAGGCGGCGACGCCCGGCGGCGGCATGGGCAGCTTGCCATGCTGCCTGCAAACGGCAGCGCCTGACGTCGTGGCAGACACAATTCGGCGAAAACGGACGCGGCTGACAACCCGGCCCGGCCGGGCGTGTTGCTTCCACACGCCATCCTGTGCGGCCATGCCGCGAAAGGAGATGCCATGTCCCTGCACATGCAGCAGCCAAGCCCAATCCCCGATCCCATCCCGCCGCCGGGTCCGCAGATCCCGCCGGGCCGCGATCCCGACGACCCGGCGCCGGTCGAGGAGCCGCCGGAAGAGGAGCCGGTCCCGGTCCCGGACGAGGACGGCGACCCCCCGATGCGGGTGGCCTGAACAATCATGGAAAGGAAGACGCGATGAAGCTGCAAGGCAAGACGGCGCTGATCACCGGCGCCGACTCCGGCATCGGGAAAGCGACGGCCGAACTCTTCGCGCGGGAAGGGGCGGATGTCTGCGTCAGCTACCACACCGACCAGTCCGGCGCCGAGGACACCAAGCGCCGGGTCGAGGCGGCAGGCCGGCGCGCGCTGGCCGTACAATGCGACGTGGGCGACCCGGCGGCGGTCACGGCGCTGTTCGAGCAGGCACGGGGCCTCGGCACGCCCGACATCCTGGTGAACAACGCGGGCAAGGGCATGGGCGGGATGCCGGTCGCCGACATGGAGGACGAGAAGCTGGAGCAGATCCTGCGCACCAACCTGATGGGTCCGCTGTTCTGCGCCCGCGCATTCATCCGCCTGCGCCGCGCGCACGGCGGCAAGGGGCGGATCGTGACGGTCAGCTCGGTCGCGCAGCACCTGCCGACGCCCGGCAGCGCCCCGTACGGCATGGCGAAGGCCGGCATCGGCTCACTGACCCGCAGCCTGGCGCGCGAGCTGGCGGAGGACCGGATCAACGTCAACAACGTGGCGCCGGGCCTGATCGAGACGCCGATGACGCAGGAGACCCTGGACGACCCGAAGAAGGCGGAGGCGTCCATGCAGGCGATCCCGTGGCACCGCGCCGGGCAGCCGGAGGAGATCGCGCGGGTGATCCTGTTCCTCGCGTCCGACGACGGCGACTACGTGACCGGGCAGACCTGGACCATGGATGGCGGGCTGACGATGAACTGGGGCGGCGCCTGACATGGATTACGGGTTGCAGGGCCGCACGGCCGTCGTCACCGGCGCCGACTCCGGCATGGGGCTGGCCATCGCCAAGATGCTGCTGGAGGAGGGCGCGCGGGTGCTCATCAGCGACAAGGCGGAGGACGGCATCGAAGCGGCCCGGCAGGGGCTGGCCGCCGGCGGCGAGGTGCACGCCTTTGCGGCCGACCTGACGCAGGACGCCTCCGTGCGGCGGCTGCGCGACGCGGCGCTGGAGCGGCTGGGCCAGGTCGATATCCTGGTGAACGCCGCCGGCATCACCGGGCCGACCGGCTCGTTCCACGAGATCGGCGACGAGGCATGGTTGGGCACGCTGCAGATCGACTTGATGGGCGCGGTGCGGGCCGTGCGCGCCTTCGTGCCGCACATGATGGAGCGCGGCTACGGGCGCATCGTGCTGTTCGGGTCGGAGGACGCGGAGCAGCCCTATCCCGACGAGCTGCCCTACTGCGCCGCCAAGGCCGCGGTCCTCAACCTGTCGAAAGGCCTGTCGAAAGCCTACGCCAAGCACGGCATCCTGGTGAACGCCGTCAGCCCGGCCTTCATCGCCACGCCGATGACCGACGCCATGATGCAGAAGCGCGCCAAGGAGCAGGGAGGCGGTTTCGAGGGCGCGGTGGACAGCTTCCTGAAGGAGGAGCGCCCCACCCTGGAACTGCGGCGGCGCGGCGAGGCGGAGGAGGTCGCAGCGGCGGTGCTGTTCCTGTGCTCCCGGCAGGCGAGCTTCATCACCGGGGCCAACCTGCGGATCGACGGCGGCTCGGTCGCGGCGACGTAGGTTGTGTGCGGGCAGCGGGTGTGACAGGAATCTGCCAAGGGGTGGCAACGGCGGCCCGTCGGCTGCGTTGGCAGCTTTGAACCCGATGTATGCCGGGTTTACTTTGGCAACAGCCCGCAAAAAGGAAACGAACTGATGGGTATCATCGCTTGGCTGGTTCTGGGTCTCATCGCCGGCTTCATCGCCAGCAAGCTCTACGCCGGCAGCGGGCAGGGCGTCGTGCTGGACATCGTGCTCGGCATCGTCGGCGCCTTCGTGGGCGGCTTCCTGTTCTCCACGCTCGGTGCCGCGCCGGTGACGGGCTTTAACATCTACAGCATGATCGTCGCCGTGGTCGGGGCCATCGTCGTGCTGTGGATCTACCACGCCGTCGTCGGCCGCCGGGCGATGTGACCAGGCCTTGCCGCCTGTGGGCCGGAGCGGTTGCTCCGGCCCATGCCGCGCCTGACGGGGCCGCGCCTGACCGGGCCGCGGCATGACCGGGGTGGTCGTGCGGCTGTTCCGCTACCCCGTCAAGGGCCTCAGCCCGGAGCCGATGGACACGATGGACCTGACGCACGCGCATGGGATCGAGCGGGACCGCAGCTTCGCGCTGGCGCTCGGCACCACCGCCTTCGACCCGGCGCAGCCGCAGCCCTTGGCCAAGACGAACTTCCTCATGCTGGCGAAGAACGAGGCCCTGGCGCGGCTGCATACGCAGCTCGGCCCGGACCATCGCCTGACCGTGCGTCTCGATGGAAAGGTCGTGGCGGAGGGCGTGCTGGACGACCCGGCGGGCCGGGCGGCCATCGAGGACTTCTTCACGGCCTATGCCGGCGACGCGGCCCGCGGCCGGGTCCGCGTCGTGTCGGCGCCGGGCCACCCCTTCACGGACATCGGGGCGCCGGTGCCGGAGTTGATGGATTGCGTGTCGCTCCGCAACCTAGCGAGCCTGCGGGCGGTGGAGGCGGCGATGGGCCGGCGCCTGGACCCGCTGCGCTTCCGGGCCAACATCTACGTGGACGGCCTGCCGGCCTGGGCGGAGTTCGACCGGCTCGGCGCGTCGCTGACCGTGGGCGTCACGGAGTGCCGCGTGGTGCGCCGCACCCGGCGCTGCCCGGCGACCAACGTCGATCCCGCGACGGCCCGGCGGGACGCCGACGTGCCGAAGGCGTTGCGCGCGGCGTTCGGCCATGCGGACCTGGGCATCTACCTGCAGCCGGTCGGCGTCGGCAGGGTGGCGCCCGGCGATGCCGTGTCCCTGTCCGAAGCGGCGTGACGTGGGGAGCCGGGCGGCCGGGTTCGCCTGGTGAGGCCCATGGCCGGGGCCGTCCTGCTGGCCGTGGCGTTGCTGGGCAGCGGGTGCAGCATGGGTGAGGTCACGCCGCCGGCGCCGGGCGACATCTCCGGCATCCGGCGCCCGGCCTCGCCCAACACATGCCTCGCGGGGCCGGCGGGGTTCACGCCGCAGCCTGATCTGCTGACCCGGCGCTTCGACCTCCCGCCGCACCGGCTGCTTGCGGCCATGCGGGGCGTGATGGCGGCGCAGCCGCGCGTGACGGCCCTGGCCGACGATCCCAAGCGCCTGCGCGCCGACTACGTCGCGCGGATCTGGGCGCTCGGCTTTCCCGACATCGTGCTGGTGCAGGCGCTGGCGGCGGGCGACGGCCGGAGCGACCTTGTCGTGTATTCCTACAGCTTGAAGGGATACTACGACTTCGGGGTGAACCGTGGCCGCGTGAGGGCGCTCTTGGCCGCTTTGGAGGATGCGTTGGCTCAGCAAAGCAGTCCTGGCGCCTTGAAACACGATAATTAGTTTTGATTTCGAAAAGTTATCTGGACAAGTTTGGCGAACTCACCTATATCGTAGGTCCAGCAAGCCGAAGCGGTCTTTGCGCGAAACCTTTGGTTTTGATGCAGCAAGATAAAGCCGGATCTTGGAAAAGTGCAGGCATTGCCCGCGGTTTCCTTTACAACATAGCCCAATGAGAGCGGATGCCCGACTCAGACGAAAACTCCCCCTTTTCACCAAGCGACACGCAGGCGACTGAAAACCGCATGCGTCGCGCCCTGGGCCTGCAAGGCTCATCCCGCCAACCCCCACAACAGCGCGCCGACCAGGTGCGCCCGCGCCATCGCTTCGTCCAGGACGGCGGCGTTCCGGTGGTTGTCTTGAACAGCCGGAACGACCCCGACCCGACGGCGGTATTCAAGGCGCGCGTCGCGGAACTGGAGGCTGCTTTGGAGGCGGAGAAGGCGGCGCACGGCGCCACCCGCCGCTCGCTGCATGAGGCGCAGGCAGCGGTCCAGGCGCAGCAGACCCGGCTTGCGCACGCCGAACTCGCGCACAGCGAGGCTTTGACAGCCGAGCGCCGCGCCCGGCAGGCGGCGGAGGACAGCTTGCAGGCGCGTTTGGTGGCGCCTGAGCAGGCGGCTGCATCGTCTTTCGTGGTTCCACAAGCAGCGGCACCTGCGAAGCCGAAGCGTGCAGTGCCAAAAGTCCCCCGTGCTCCACGGGTTGCCAGGATCAAGGAGCCTCAGCCGGTTAAGTGGTGGTTGCCTGGGTTTCGGGAGAAGTCGCGTTCTTAGCCGTCACTCGCCTATCTAGGCCGCATGGCGAGATAAATCCGAATCATCTGGCGATGTTTATAGTATTCCGTTTCTACTTATGGTCAACGAGAGCAAAGCGTAGGCCGTTCACTGATGTCCAGGTCACTTGCCAACACATCCATACGGAGGCTTGCTTTTCAATCGGCGCTGGCAGCCAATCGCAAGAGTTTATTCGCTGCTTCCGGTATTTTGGGCAACTCTCCGCCGATCGGTGGGCGCAATGCGGTAATTGACAGCTCCTGGAAAATACCTCCAGCGTTGGAGAAATTAGGGTTGTAGAACGGGTCGTTCCGGATTTCGGAACCCCAGCGGGTCAGCATGACTTGCTCTTCGTACACGAACCGTCCCAGGTGCGCGTCGTTCATGTCGTCGCCTCGGCTAACGGACTCGTGGTGTTCCGCTACGACATAGGGACAATAGATCACCTTGAACCCGTCTCGGCGTAGCTTGAGGCAAAGGTCCACGTCGTTGTAGGCGATGGACAGGTCCGCCTCGTCGAAGCCTCCCACTTTCTGGAACACATCCGCCCGGCACAGCATCAGTGCAGCCGTCACGGCGGAGAGTTCCTGAGCGCAGATGCCGCGCCCCATGTAAAAGGGATCGTCGATGGCGCGGCCACGGTTGGCGTGGTCGCCCACGCCGCCTATGCCCAAGATGACACCGCCGTGTTGCACGGAGCGGTCGGGGAACACCAGCTTGGCGCCGACTGCGCCCACAGTCTTGTCAGCTAGCGCCTCGTCAACCAACAACCGCAGCCAACTCGGCTGCTCGACAAATACGTCGTTATTCATGAATACAAAATATTCGCTGCTGGACTGGAGACAAGCGATATTGTTGAGGCGGGAATAGTTGAACTCTTCTTCAACCCGGATCACCCGCACTCGGTCGTGCTTCTGCGCTCTTGTGACAAAATCTGCCGCCTCGTGGCTGGTGGACCAGTTATCGACCAGCACAATCTCAAAGTTCTTGTACTCGGTTAAGGTGAGCAGGCGTTCCAGGCAGCGCCGGGTCACATCGAGCTGCTCTCTGAACGGGATGATGACGGTGACGCTCGGCTCCTCCCGGAACCCCCAACCCACTTGATAGACCGTCACTCCCAGCATGGGCGACACTGTTGCCTCCTGGCCCCGCCGCTGCAGGTGGTCCCGCACAGCCATGGCGCCTGCATCGATGGCATAGGACTTTGCTGAAATGACGGTGGCCGTAGAGCCTGGCGTCTTGCGCCAGTGATAGATGACCTCCGGCACATGGACGATGCGGGCCGGGTCCACGATCTCCGACAGGCGCAGAACCAGGTCATGGTCCTGTGCGCCGTCGTATTCGGACCGAAGCGGCCCCGCCGCGCGAAGCGTCGCCGCTTCCACCACCAGGAAGTGGCAAACGTAGTTCTGCCCCAGCAGGAGGCGATGGTTCCAATCGCCTTTCAGGTTGGGATCGGAGTAGCGGCCGAGATCGTCGATCTTGTCTTCGTCAGAGTATAGCACCTTCGCGCTGGTTCTGAGCGCCGTCTCAATCATGACCTCGACAGCAACGTCGAGTAGTAGGTCGTCATGGTCGAATAGGGCGATATACTCACCCTTTGCCGCGTTGATGGCCGTGTTCGTGGCGCCGCTGATGCCGGTGTTCTTCTTTTGCGGAACGGCCCGGATGCGGCTGTCCCTGGCGCAAAGCTCCGCGATGGACGCGGTCAGTTCTTTGGATTTGCTGCAATCGTCAACCAGGATCAGTTCCCAGTTTGGGTATGTCTGCGCCATGACAGATTCCACGGCAGCCATGAAGTCGGTCATGCGTGGCTGGTAAACCGGGCACAGGATGCTGACGAGCGGCTGCGGGCGGTTCGCCGGCCACGGAGCCTGCCGCCGGCGGTAGCGTAGTGCGGCGTGGTACTGCCGCGCCCAAGGGTCATAATCGGCCAGCATGAACACCCGCTCGGACATCATGTCTTTCAGCTCGCGCTTCAGCCGCCAGAGCTGCGTGCTCATGTCCTCCACGACATTGTGCAGGCGTGCAACCCGGGTATCGGACAGGTGGGCCGGGTATTCGAAGGAGACTGGGCTGCCCTCCAGCGACTCACCCGTGGCAGCATGACGGA
Organism: uncultured Acetobacteraceae bacterium; assembly: GCA_964246905.1. Taxonomy (GTDB): domain Bacteria; phylum Pseudomonadota; class Alphaproteobacteria; order Acetobacterales; family Acetobacteraceae; genus CAHJXG01. Next base: position 9,330 of record CAXTTB010000063.1, read on the forward strand.
AATCAAAGGTGTAGGACCGGCCGTCGCGGAACCGTGCCGGGGGGCGGAACATGAAGCCGCAATGCGGGTCGCAGCCGACGGCCTTGGCGACATCGGCGCGATGCTTGTCCGTCTTGACCCGACCCACCTCGGTCCCGTCATGCAGCACCAGCACATCGACGCCGCCCTGCTTGACCGTGCTGCCATGATACTGACGCACCGCCCAGCCGCGCAGGGCGCCGTGGGTCAGTCCGTCCACGCAGCCGGACATCGTAACAGGCATGCGCATCCGGAGGACGGCCGATTTCGCCATGCCCCCTTTATGGTCGGAGAACAGCAGGTACTCGCCGCTGTGAAACCGTATAGCAATACTGTGCGGCTCGCCGTCCAGGTAATCTTCGGGCACCGCGATCTGGAACCCCGCCCGGCTGCCTCGCAGTCCGGCGCTCTCCAAATCCGGCCGGTCGATGTCGCAGAAAAAATTGGCAACCGGCTTGTCATCGACGAACAAGAACAGGCTCGCAGCTTTGTTGCCGCGCAACGAGTCAACGGCCCAGCCGTGGATGTAACCGTCCTTGATGTAATCGACATAGCCATGCCGCGGGCTTTTTTTCATACTGCGTCCTGCCTTGACAGTGTCGCGTGCATTCTACACACGACTTGGCTAATTCACGGTGCGTAAGCCAGTGCCGCACCACTCCTGCGTGTTAACCTGTACCTTTTTACACGTCAAGGCGTATTAATTGCGTAAAAGCACTGTGGCCGGTCAAGCCAGGCGTCGCCGCATGATCCTGGAGCGGAGACTGCCTCCTGGATGATGCGCGACGCACCTGCGCCACGGCAGTGTTCACCCCGGCCTGCACGTCCGTTGCCCGCCCGTCGAGACCATGGGCCGACCGTCAGCAAGTCACACCGCGTAGGCCACGCGACCTTCCGCCTGGCCGTAGGCCAGGTAATGCTGCAACGGCTCCATGTTGGCTGCGCGGACATCCGGGTTCGCGGCCAGGTACTTGGCGACGCTGAACTGCGCCGACGGGTCGCGGCCCTCGTGCCAGCCATACTGCTCATAATGCTTGACCGGATCGATCTGCGCCGCGGCCACGTCGGCGTTGCGGCTCAGGTAGTAGCTGGTGCTGAAGAACGCATCCGGGTCCAGCCGCAGCCGCCAGCCCGTGGAGTCGTAGCTCGCCGCTGCCTGCATCTGCGCCGCCGGGCCAGTTGGGATGAGCGTCGCGCCGGTCTGCCTGTCGTAGAAGGCGGGATCGATGAGCGGGTCCGCCGCCGCGGTCGGCCCGGCCAGGAACGCCATCCGCCCCTCGCTCTGGCCATACTGCATATAATGCACGAGGGGTTGCGCGCCCACCGCCCGCACGTCCGGGTTCGCGGCCAGGTACTTGCTGTTTGAGAACAGCAGGCTGGGGTCGCGCCCCTCGCGCCAACCATATGCCTCGTAATGCCTCAGCGGGTCCACCCCGGCCGCCCGCACGTCCGGGTTCTGCGCCAGGTAGTAGCTGGTGTCGAACAGCGCGTCCGGGTTCAGGCCCTGGCGCCAGCCCGCGGCGTCGTAGCTCCAGGACGCCTGCTGCTGCCCGGCCAGCCCGGCGGGGACGATGGCGGCGCCGAGCTGCTGCGCGTAATACGCCGGGTCGATCAGCAGGTCGGGGGCGGCTGCGCCTCCGGCCGGGAACGCCGCGCGGCCTTCGGCTTGGCCGTACAGCTCGTAATGGATCAGGGGGTTGAGACCGGCGCGGGCCACGTCGGGATACGCGGCCAGGTACTTGCCGACGGAGAACAGCAGGCTCGGGTCGCGCCCTTCCCGCCAGCCGTTGAACATGAAGTGCTGGTACGGGTCCACGCCCGCCGCCGCCACGTCCGGGTTCTGCCGGAGGTAGTACCCGGCGTCGAACAGCCGGTCGCCCAGCGTGATGGCCGTGGACGCCTGGCCGCTGCCGAACGGCACCGACTCCCGCAGGCCGAAGCTCGCGGCCGTGTAGGCGCCTTTGAACGCGATCGTCTGCACCACGGTCCCGGCGAGCGACAGCGTCAGCACGCCGCCATACCCGTCGCTCGCCCGGTAGGCGGCCGTGTCCCAGCGGCTGCCGACGACCTGGATCGTGTCGCCCATCCCGAACCCCGTCACCGTGCCGGCGAACAGCGCGCCCGCGTCGATCCGGAGCGTGGCGGCCCCGGCACCTGCCGGCTCGAACACGAAGCTCTGCCCGGCGCCCACGGCCGCCGCGGCCTCGAACGTGACGTACTGGCCGAGCGACACCGTGCCGGAGCCGGTGAGCGCTGCGGACACATAGGTCAGCAGCGCCGCCTTGCCCTGGCTGTGGACCGAGATCAGGCCGTCATTCTCCAGCCGGTCGCCGAGGCCGCTGCCGGCCACGGCCTGGAAGTTGCCGTTGACCAGGATCGAGCCGCTGTTGACGAGGGTCGCGGCCGTGCCTTCCGAAGGGGTGCCGATGCGCAGCGAGGCCAGGCCCGGACCGCCGCCGCCAGCCGTGATGCCGCCCTGGTTGGCCACGGTCCCCTGCACCTGCAGCGCCGTGCCCGCTGCCACCGTGATCTGGTCGGAGGCTGCGAGCGTCGCCGACGACAGGACCAGCACCGGGCTGCTGCCGTTCAGCGGGTTGAGGGCGACCGTCAGGAAGCCGGGCAGCGCGCCGAAGGCCGTGACCGTGCCCGCGGAGATGGCGGCCGTGTCGCCGGACGCGGGCGCCGCCTGCTGCGTCCAGTTGGCGTCCACCGCGAAGATCCCGTCCTGTCCGTTCCACGTCTTCGCCGCCATCGCCCCGCGATCCCGTTCATGCTTGCGCTTGGCTTGCCGAAGTCGGACAACCCAACCCAGGGTAGCTTTGCCGGGTAAGTTTTTCGTTAAAATGCGTCTGGTTGGCGCGTGTGGGCGTCCGACGCTGCCGGGGCGGCGGTTTGCGTTCGGCGGGCGCTCGGCGCAAATGTCCGGGGCGGCGTGAGAGAAGGTTGACGGGCCGATGATGGCGGGATCGCACGTGGCACTCGGGGCGGCGGCTTGGCTCGTCGCGGCGCCGCACTTCGGGCTGCCGGCAACGTCCCCGTCATGCCT
>CAXTTB010000064.1:0-12297 GCA_964246905.1 uncultured Acetobacteraceae bacterium
GGGGTGTGCATGGTTGTCGCTCCTGGGGCGCCGGAGAATTGTCTGTGCATCGCGGCGGCAGGGATTTGGTTGCCGCGTCCGCTGGTGATTGGTGGCCGCCCGGCGCCGGGCCGGTCAATCGAGCCGTACGCCCCCGGTTACGGCCTGGTAGGTCGCGATGGCAAGGGTGAGCGGCTCGAACGGCTTGGTGATGACGTACGCGGGTTCGAGGTCCTCCCCGGTCAGCAGGCGCTCCGGATAGGCGGTCACGAAGATGACCGGGGCGTAATGGTGCTGCATGATGCGCGCCACGGCCGAGCTGCCGTCGCCGCCGATCCCGAGGTTGATGTCGGCGAGGATCAGGCCGGGCTTGTGCCGCTCGGCGAGCTGCACCGCCTCGGCCTCGGTGGTCGCGACGCCCACGACATTGTGTCCGCAGTTCTGCACCAGCTCCTCGATATCCATGGCGATGATCGGTTCGTCCTCGATGATGAGCACGTCGGTCGCGGCGCCGGCGCGCAGGTGGGCGCGCGCTTCGGCCAACTGGGCTTCCGCGTCGGCCGGGGGGAGCTGCACGATGGCGGCGGCCGCCTGGACCGGCACCTCTTCCAGCGAGGTCAGCAGCAGCAGTTGGCGCTGGACCTGCGACAGGCCGCCAGTGAGGAAGTCGGTCCTGAGCGTGCTCAGGCCGTCGAACCGGCGCGTGATGGCGTGGTAGAGGCTGTGCCGGGCGTCGCTGGAGGCCTCGCCGCCGGGGCTGGCCTCGCCGGCCAGCAGGTCGCGCAGGCTGTCCGCGACCATGGAGTCGCCGCGGCTCTGGTTGCCCGTGAGCGCGCGGGCGTAGCGGCGCGCGTAGGGCAGCGCCCGGATCAGGTCCTCGCGACATAGATTGGCCATGAGTCGTCCCTTTCATGCACAAGCGGCGTGCACTGATGCTGTGTGGACCGGATAAGCGGGATGAGGCGGGCAGTCGAGTTGATAAGTGAAGCGCAGACGGACATAGCCGACCCAGCCGTCCGGCATCAAATCGTGGCGCTGCTGCCGGACCTCCGCGCCTTTGCGCGGTTCCTGGTGCGGGACCGCGCCGGAGCCGACGATGTGGTGCAGGACAGCATCGTGCGCGCCCTCGGCGCCATCAGCCAGTTCCAGCCCGGCACGAACCTGAAGGCCTGGCTGTTCACCATCCTCCGCAACCAGTTCTACGAGCAAGCCCGGCGGCGCAGGCGGGAAGCCGCCGCGCTGCAGGCGCGGTTCGAGGAGGCGGAGGCCGCCGACCCCCAGCAGCACGCCCAGGCGGACATCACCGACCTGCAACATCTCATCTGGCGCTTGCCCCCGTCGCAGCGGGAGGCGCTGATCCTCGTCGGCGCCCAGGAGATGTCGCATGAGGAGGCCGCCGCCATCTGCGGCGTCCCGGTCGGCACCATGAAGGCGCGCCTGTCCCGGGCGCGCAGCGGCCTCGTGGCGCTGATGGAGGGCAGCGGAGCCGATCCGGCCTGAACGCCTCATGACCGAACCGCTCATGACTTCGTGATCGGGCGCGTGCAACGCCCGGCGATGTTCGGCCATTGCGTTCACACTGAGACAAAAAGGCAGATCGATGAACTCCACGTTCCACGACCAAGTCATCTCGATCCTTCCCAAGCTGCGCATCCAAGCGCTGGCGCTCACGAGGAACCGTTCGGCCGCCGAGGATCTCGTCCAGGACGCCGTGTGCAATGCGCTGTCGGCCCACGCCAGCTTCATCCCGGGCACCAACTTCCCGGCGTGGATGCATCGCATCCTGCGGAACCGATTCATCTCCAACCTCCGCAAGCGCCGCGACACCACCGACATCGACGATGTGCCGCAATCCACCTTCGCGACCGAGGCGGCGCACGAGGACCGTCTGGCGCTCAAGGAACTGGGCCGGGCCATGACCCGGCTGCCCGCCGACCAGCGTGAGGCGCTGCTGATGGTGGTGGTGCACGGCATGAGCTACGAGGCATTGGCGGAGGCGACCGGCTGCGCCGTGGGCACGGCCAAGAGCCGGGTGTTCCGCGCTCGCCGGCAACTTGAGGCATGGCTGCTCGGGGAGACCGATACGAAGGGCAAGGACCGGGTCGGCGCCCGTGCCACCCGCCTGCTTGAGGTGGGCCACGTCGGCGATGAAAACTCAGGCTTCGCTGTGGCGTTGCGCTGAGGACGCACCCGCCCTCGCAACATTCTTCGAAACCCTTGTGAATGTTTTTTGTTAGAGGTGTGAGTTTCCGGATTTGACGGGCATGAACCACTGTAGAATGACCCAGCGTAAGTCCAAACAGCCGCAAGCATCGCGAAAGCAGGCCAAGCCCGTGACCCCTGCATTCGATATCTGGCTGCAGCGGGGTCTGCACCAACTCTATGATGATGTTGCCCAGGAGCCGGTTCCAGAAGAGCTGTTGAAACTGATCGAGGAAAACCGGAAGCAATGATGTCGTGCCGGTTTTCTGGGCCGGTTGCGAGATGAGGCGTTGTTGGAAGATGCGGAACACGCTTGCGGCGCGCGTGTTTTGCATCCATCTCATAGCAACTTTGCCGTTGCTTTCCTCGGCGCTGTTTTCTGGATCTTTGACGATCATCTTGTCAGCGTGGCTGTCCGGGCTGGCAATACTCGCAACAGCAGTTGTTTTGCTTGTGTCACGTCCTTTGGCGTCGCTCCAAACCTCCTTGACCCGCTGGCGTCTTGAGACTGTGTTCCAGAAACATCCGGATGCCCGGGCCCTGCCGTCCACGCGCGAGCTGAGGCAACTCGCCGTTTCTTTTCAGCGGGCGACGCTCATGATGCACAGGCAGCAAAGTCGCCTTGCAGCAGCGATCGACCAACAGGAACTCCTGATGCAGGAGATCCACCATCGGGTGAAGAACAACCTCCAGGTGGTGGCGAGCCTCCTGAACCTGCAAGCCAGCCGTATCCGCCTGCCGGAAGCGCGTGCCGAGTTCCAGTCGGCGCGCGACCGCGTACGGACCCTCGCGACCTTGCACCGTCACCTCTACGCCCATGGCGAGTTGCACACGATCAACATGCGGGAGTTCCTGATCGAACTATGCAGCCAGTTGTTCCAGGCGATGGGCGAGAAGGCCGGGGAGCGGCTGCGCCTGGAGATTGAAGCCCCGGAACTCAAGATGTCGAGCGACCAGGCCGTCCCGCTCGCGCTCATCGTCACCGAGGCTGTCAGCAACGCGGTGAAGTATGCGTTCCCCGGCGGACGCCGCGGCAGCATCTCCGTTTACTTGAAAGCCGACCAAGGCCATGCCGAGCTTGAAATCTTCGACGACGGCGTGGGCATCCCCGCCGGACGGGTGGAAACCGAAGCCGGGACCCGCGACGGCATCGGTATCCAGTTGATCCGCGGCTTCGCCCGGCAGCTCGGCGCCACCCTGCAGGTCGAGGAGGGGCATGGCACGCGATACCGGGTCCACCTGCCGCTGCAGCGCAAACGCTTCGACAGTCCCATGCTCGGCACGCTGGCCAGCAAGACGCTCGCATAGCCGCATCTTGCACGAGTGCCGGGCAGGCGGCACATCGGTGCCAGGTCGGAGGGTGATGAATGGATTCCAGCTTGCAGCAGGCCCTCCCGCAATGGCGCCGGCATCTGCATCGGCATCCCGAGCTGTCGCTGCAGGAACGTGAGACCGCCGCCTTCGTGTGCAGCACCCTTGCCAGCCTCGGCGTGCCCTTCACTTCCGGTGTCGGCGGCCACGGGGTCGTTGCCACGTTGACGCGGGGGTCCTCCAATCGCAGCGTCGGGCTCCGTGCCGACATGGACGCGCTGCCGATCACCGAGACGACGGGCCTGTCCTACGCCTCGGCTGCTCCGGGCGCCATGCACGCCTGCGGGCATGACGGCCACACCGCCAGCCTGCTGGGCGCCGTGGCCCTCCTTGCAGGCGGCACCAACTGGGCGGGCACCGTCCATTTCGTGTTCCAACCCGCCGAGGAGGGTCATGGCGGGGCGCGGAACATGCTGGCCGACGGCTTGTTCGAGCGGTTCCCGATGGAACGCATCTTCGGCTACCACAATTGGCCCGGCCTTGAGGCCGGCACCGTCGCCGTGCATGACGGCGCGGTGATGGCGGCAGGCTCCCGCATCCAGATCACCGTGGACGGCCATGCCGGGCACGCCGCGATGCCGCACCTTTCGCGCGACCCGCTGCTGGCCTCTGCCCACCTCCTTGTGGCGCTGCAATCGGTGGTGTCCCGCAACGTGGACCCGCTCGAACGCGCCGTCGTCTCGATCTGCACGATGAACGCCGGAATGGCGGCGAACCAGATCCCGAGCCGGTCCGTGCTGTCCGGCACCTTCCGCACCCACCGCCCGGCCATCCGCGACCTGGTGGAGACCGCAATCCGCCGCGTGGCGGCAGGGGTCGCGGCGAGTTCGGACGTATCGATCGACGTGGACATCCAGCATGGCGTCTCCGCGACAGTGAACACGCAGGCGGAGGCAGACCTCGCGGCTGCCTGCGCCGGCCAACTGGGTTTGCCCGTGCGGCGGGACGTGCCGCCCAGCATGGCGGGCGAGGATTTCGGCTGGTACTTGGAGCAAAAGCCCGGCGCATTCGTCTGGATCGGCAACGGCCCGGCGCGGCCCGGCGGCGAGCTGCACAACCCCGGCTACGACTTCAACGACGCCATCCTGCCGGTGGCCGCCGAGTGGCTGGCGGCGACGGCCCGCCGCGCATTGGCGTCGTAACGGCGACGGGCTGGCGAGAGCGAGGGATTGCGGTGACGAAGATGCCGAAGCCCGGTCGGGCCTGGATGACGCGCAACATGGCGGCAGGCCGCCGGGCGGTCCGCCCCGTGGCTCTGCTGGGCATATTGGCGACGCTGGCGTCCATCGGCCAGGCTTGGTGCCTGGCTCGACTCCTTGCCGACGCAATCCTGACGACCCCGCTGCAAGCCGGCGCGTCCCTCGCTATGTGGCCACTTCTGTTCGTGGGGTTGGCGGTGGTGCGGGCGGTTTTGCTGGTCGTGTCGGACGACGTGGCGTTCACGGCCGGGGTGGCGGCGCGGCGGCGGCTGCGCAGCGACCTGTTCGTCCGCCTGTTCAGCGCCGGGCCGGGTTTTCTGCGCGGCTCGCGGTCCGGCGAGCTGGCCGCTTTGGCGGTGGACCGCATCGAGGCGCTTGAAGGTCTGTTCGCCCGCTGGCTGCCCGCGTCGGTCCTGGCCTTGGCATCGCCGCTGCTGGTGGGGCTGGCGGTGCTGCTGGTCGATCCCTGGGGGGCGTTGATCCTGTTGCTGGCCGGGCTGCTGGTGCCGGTCGGGATGGCGTTGGCGGGACTGGGTGCCGCGGCGGCGTCGCAACGGCAGTTCGTGGCGATGGGCCGGCTGCAGGCCCGTTTCCTCGACCGCGTCCGCGGCGTCGCCACCATCGTGCTCGCCGGGCGGGCGGAGCAGGAGGCGCAGCGCCTGCAGGCGGCGGCGGACGACCTGGGCCGCCGGACGCTGCGGGTGCTGCGGGTCGCGTTCCTGTCATCGGCGGCGCTCGACTGCGCCGCGGCGGCGTCGCTTGTGCTGCTGGCCGGGCGCTATGCGGCAACCTGGCGCGGCGGAGCCACCCCGGTGACGGCGATCTTCGTGCTCGTGCTGGTCGCCGAGTTCTTCGCTCCGCTCCGGGCGTTCGCCGCCGCCTACCAGGACCGCTTGCAGGCGGCAGGGGCGGCGGAGCAGTTGGCCGGCCTGCCGGAACCGGAGCAGCCCGCCGCCGCGCCGCCGATCCGCACGGTGGCGGCCAAGGGCGTGACGGTCGCGTTCCAGGACGTGCGCTACGCCTGGGACCCGTCGCGCGGCGCCGTGCTCGACGGGCTGAGCTTCCGGGTGCCATCCGGTGAGACCATGGTGCTGGTGGGGCCGTCGGGCGCCGGGAAATCGACCATCATCGAGTTGCTGCTGGGCTTCGTCCGTCCGGACGGCGGGCGCATCACCCTGAACGGCGCCGACATCAGCGCGGTCGTGCCATCGGCGCTGGCGAAGATGACGGCGTGGATCGGCCAGCGCCCGGTGCTGTTCGCCGGCAGCATCCGCGACAACATCCGCTTCGGGCGGGAGGACGCGACCGACCTTGAAGTGGAGGACGCCGCCCGGGCAGCCGGAATTGCGTCGTTCGCGGCGGCGCTGCCCGACGGACTGGACACGCTCATCGGGGAGGGCGGCTACGGCCTGTCCGGCGGGCAGGCACAGCGCGTGGCCATCGCGCGGGCCTTTGTCCGCAACGCCCCGCTGCTGCTGCTCGACGAGCCGACCGCGCATCTCGACCCGGCGACCGAGGCCGACGTGCTGGACAGCCTGCGGCGGCTGGCGCTCGGGCGCACGGTGATTTTGGCCAGCCACTCGGCGGCGGCGCACGCTTTCGGCGGTCGGACGCTGGAACTGTCGGACGGGCGGGCACGCCCGGCCCAGGGTGTGGCATGACGCGGCATACGATGACAGGCGGAGGCACGGCACGGCCGGGCCTGGGCGCGTTGCTGCCCATCCTGGCGCTTTGGCGCGGCTATGCTGGATGGCTGCTGGCCGGGCTGCTGGCGTCGCTGCTGACGGTGGCCGCCGGGGTGGCGCTGGCGGCCGCGGCCGGCGGGATGGCGCTGCGTCCCGTGACGGGGACGGAGGTTGCCGGGTTGGCGGCGCTGCTGTTCCTGCCCGCCGTGGTGCGCGGGCTTGGCGTGGCCCGGGTCGTGCTGCGCTACGGCGAGCGCATGTTGACCCATGCCGCCACGTTCCGCGCCTTGGCCGGGCTGCGCGTTTGGCTGTTCCGCGGCCTGGCCCGTCAGTCCTCGGGCGGGCTTGGCTTCATGCGCTCGGGCGACGCGCTCGGCCGGGTGGTCGGCGATGTCGAGGCGTTGGACGGGCTTTACCTGCGGATCATCGTGCCTGGCGCTGCGGCGGTGCTGCTACTGCCGGTTCTCGTCGGCATCTTGGCAACGGGGCACGGCGGCGTGGCGCTGCTGGTGGGCGGCTTGTTCCTGCTTTCGGCCCTCGTCTTGCCATGGCTGGCGGCGCGGTTGACGCTTGAGGCGGGCGGGCGGCTGGCGGAGACCTCGGCCGGGTTGCGGTCCGCGACGCTGGACGCCATTGACGGCATCCGAGAGGTCCGGGCCTACGGCGCCGAGGGCCGCATGTTGGCGACGGTGCAGGCGCGGGAGGCCGCGTTGTTCCAAGCGCAGCGCCAAGTCAGCCGCCGCGCCTCCTTGGCGCAGGCGGCGGCGTTCCTTTGCGGCCAGGCGGCGTTGCTGGCTGTGCTGCTGTCGCCCGGCACAGTGCCCGGCGCCGCGGTCGCCGGGCTGTTCCTGACATTGGCCGCGTTCGAGGTCGTGGGCGGGATGCCGCGCGCCGGGGCCTTGGCCGGCTACGCCGCAGCCGCCGCGGGGCGCATCACGGCGGCGGCAACCGCGTCCGGCGCAGCCGCGCCAGCCAATACGGCGTCATTGCCCGCGAGCACCTCGCTGCGGTTCGAGGGCGTCGGATTCCGCTGGCGCCCGGACCGCCCGGCCGTGATGGACGGCCTCACGCTCGACATCCCGGCGGGCAGCCGCGTGGCGATCCTGGGTCCGTCCGGCTCCGGCAAATCGACCTTGGCCGCGTTGGCACTCAAGGTGGCAGCACCCCAGGCCGGGCGCGTGCTGCTGGGCGGAGTCGATGTCGCGCGGCTCCGCGCGGAGGACGTACGGTCGCGCGTCGCCTGGCTGAGCCAGGACACCCATCTGTTCAGCGACACGGTGCGCGCCAACCTGGCGCTGGCCCGCGACGGTGCGACGGACGCCGAGCTTTGGGCCGCGCTGGAGCGGGCCGGGATCGCCGACACTGTGCGCGGCTTTCCAGAGGGGCTGGACAGTTGGATCGGCGAGGGCGGCTTGCAGGTTTCGGGCGGGCAGGGGCGGCGGCTGGCGCTGGCGCGGGCGCTGCTGTCGCAGGCGCCGATCCTGATCCTGGACGAGCCAGCGACCGGGCTGGACTTCGCGACCGAGCAGGCGTTCCTCCTGACGCTTAATGACGTGGCCGCCGGGCGCACGGTGATATTGATCGTCCATCGCTTGATCGGGGTGGAGCGCCTGGACCGCATCTTCCGGCTTTCGGCCGGACGCGCTGTGGCGGCGGCGGCCTGAGCGGTTGACGGTTGCGGCTCCAGGCAGGCACGAAGGACGGGCGTCGAACGTCGTGAAGGACTTTCCTGTGACTCTTTCCATCGCAGCAGCACGCCGGCTGCCGCCCCGCCGCTTTGCCATGCTCGGACTGCTCCTGACGGGCCTTGCCGCCTGCACCGCGACGCCGGCTGAGCATATCGGGCCAACCTACGTCGTGTTCTTCACGCCGTTCTCGGCGGATCTCGACGATGCGGCTTCGGGCGTGATCGCCGAGGCTGGCCGTGCGGCACAGGGGGCGCCGGGCCACAGGGTCGTGGTGGCGGGCTACGCCGACCGCCTGGGTTCGACGGCCGCCAACCAAACCGTGTCGAAGCTGCGGGCGCAGGTCGTGGCGGACAGGCTGGCGGCAGACGGTGTGGACCGCGGACGGATCACGCTGCGGCCCAAGGGTTCGGTCGGAGGCGACCCGGGCGTCGAGAGCCGCCGGGTCGAGATCGACATCTACTAGGGCCGCCATGCCAGCGCCGGACATCATCGAGGGTCGGGTCGCGCCGCGCGACGTGCTGCGCCGCGTGTTCGGCTTCCCGGCGTTCCGCGGGCTGCAGGAGGCGGCCATCGAGCGGGTGATGGCGGGGGGCGACGCGCTCGTGCTGATGCCGACCGGCGGCGGCAAGAGCCTGTGCTACCAGGTGCCGGCGCTGTGCCGGCCCGGCATGGCCATCGTCGTATCGCCGCTCATCGCGCTGATGGACGATCAGGTCGCGGCCCTCCGGCAGCTCGGCGTCGCCGCCGGGGCGCTGCATTCGGAGGTCGAGATCGACGCCGCGCGGGCGGTCGCCAACGACCTCGACGCGGGCCGGCTGGACCTGCTGTACGTGTCGCCGGAGCGGCTGTCGATGCCCGGCACGCTCGACCGCCTGGCCCGGCAGCGCATCGCGCTCCTCGCCATCGACGAGGCGCACTGCGTGTCGGCCTGGGGGCACGAGTTCCGCCCGGAGTACCGCGGCCTCGCCCGGGTCGCGCAGCGTTTTCCCGGCGTGCCGCGCATCGCGCTCACCGCGACGGCCGACCCGCGCACCCGCGTCGATATCCTGCACGCGCTGGGCATGGACGATGCGGAGATGTTCACCGCAAGCTTCCATCGCCCCAACCTGCACATCGCGGCGCAGGCGAAGGAAAGCGAAGCCAAGCAGTTGTCGGCCTTCCTGGGTCGCCACAAGGGCCAGGCCGGCATCGTGTACTGCGGCAGCCGGAACAAGACCGAGCGGACGGCGCTCCGGCTCAAGGCGGACGGGTTCACCGCGCTGCCGTTCCACGCCGGGCTGTCGGCGATGGAAAAGCGCGTCGGGCTGACCCGGTTCCGCAGCGGCGAGGCGGTCATCATGGTGGCGACCATCGCCTTCGGCATGGGGATCGACCGTCCGGATGTGCGCTTCGTGGCCCACCTGGACATGCCGGACAGCCCGGAAGCGTTCTATCAGCAGATCGGCCGCGCCGGGCGGGACGGGGACCGGGCCGACACGCTGCTGCTGTACGGCGGGGAGGACATCGCCCGCGCCCGGCACTGGCTCACCCAGTCCAGCGCGCCCGAGGCGCAGCAGCGCATCCAGCGCGAGCGGCTGGAGGCGATGATCTCGCTGACCGAGACGACCGCCTGCCGTACCGGGTCGCTGCTGGCCTGCTTCGGGGAGGCGCTGCCCGGCCCGTGCGGGCACTGCGACGCCTGCACGTCGCCGGTTTCGCTGTTCGACGGCACGGTGGCGGCGCAGAAGGTGCTCTCGGCGATCTACCGCACGGGGCAGCGGTTCGGCGCGATGCACATCGTCTCCGTGCTGCGCGGGCAGGAAACGCCGATGATCCTGAAGCATGGGCACCAGGAGCTGCCGACCTACGGGATCGGCTCGGACCGTCCGCCGGGCTTCTGGCGCGGGGTGATCCGGCAGTTGATCGCCCGCGGCGCGCTGCGGACCGACAGCGGCGAGTACGCCACGCTGTCCCTGGTGCCCGAGCAGGCACGTCCGATCCTGCGCAGCGAGACGACCCTCATGCTGCGGGACGAGCCGGAGCCGTTGCGGGCCGCGGCGCCGCGCCGCCGGGACCGTGCGCCGTACTCATCCAGCGCGGCGGAGGAGGGAGCGGACGCGGGCGCCGCCGGGCTGTTCGACGCCCTCCGGCAGTGGCGGGCGACCGAGGCGAAGGCGCAATCCGTGCCGCCCTACGTCATCTTCCACGACAGCGTGCTGCGGGAGATCGCCAGCTCCCCGCCGGCTGACCTGGACGACCTTGGCAACATTAAGGGCGTCGGCGCGTCCAAGCTGCAGCGTTACGGCGCGGCCGTGCTGGAGATCACTCGGCGGCACGCCTTGTAAGCGGCTCCAGCGTGCCGGGCTGGCCCGGCGCACGGCGGAACACCTGGGCCGCGTCGTGCAGGGCCGCGACGGCCGGGCGGTGGGCGATCGAGATGATCGTGGTGCCCGGAAGCTGCTGACGGAGCTTGGCGTAAAGCTCGCTCTCGGCTTCGGGATCGAGGTTCGCGGTCGCCTCGTCCATGAATAGCCAATCCGGGCGCAGCAGCAGTGCCCGGGCGATGGCGAGCCGCTGCTGCTCCCCGCCCGACAGGCGCTGCGCCCAGGGCTGGCTGTCATCGAGGTACGGGGCCAGCGGCGCCAACCCGGCGTCGGACAGCGCCTGCCGCACGGCATCGTCCCCGAAGCTGCTGGCGTCCGCGCTGGGGTAGGTCAGGGCGTGGCGCAGCGTGCCCAGCGGGATGTAGGGCCGTTGCGGCAGGAACAGGTAGCGGCCCGGCGGCCGTTCGACGCTGCCGCCGCCATACGGCCAGATGCCGGCGATGGCGCGGAACAGCGTGGACTTGCCGCTGCCGGAGCGGCCGGAGATGGCGGTGGACTGGCCCTTGGGAAACAGCGTGCCGGAATGGGCAAGCAACGGTGTGCCGTCCGGCAATGCGAGGTTGAGGCCGGTTGCAGTGATGCCGTCGCCCGTGCCGGGTTGGATGCGGGCGCCTTGGTCGGCCAGGCCACGCGCGACGACGATGGCCCGCTGGAACCCGGCGAGGCGGGCGACCGTCGCGCGCCACGACGCCAGGTCCGAGTAAAACTCGATGAACCATGACAGCGAGCCTTGCACGCGGGCGAAGGCGCCGGAGGTCCGGGTCAGCCCACCAAGCTGGATCGCACCGGAAAAGTAGCGAGGGGCCGCGACAACGAACGGGAAGATCGACGCAGCTTGCTCGTATCCGGCGATCAGCGCATTGAGCAGCTTCTGCCGCTGCATGATGGCCCGCCAGTTCACAAAGACGGCGGCGAAGCGGTCGATGAGGCCGTCCTTCTCGGCCCGCTCTCCGCCATAAAGCGCGACACCCTCCGTGTTTTCGCGCAAGCGGACCAGGGAGAATCGGAAATCCGCCTCGGCTTTCTCCTGCTGGAATGACAGCATGGCGAGAGGACGCCCGACGTAATGGGTCAGCAGGCTGCCGAAAGCGGCATAAAGGATGGCGACCCAAAGCATGTAGCCGGGAATGGTGATGCCCAGCAGTGTCACGGTGCCGGACAGCGTCCACAAGATCAGCGAGAAGTTGAACAGGTTGACGACGTTGGACAGCAGGCCCAAGCCGAGCCGCAGCGTGTCCTCCACATACTTCCGCAGATCCTCGGCGATGCGCTGGTCCGGGTTGTCGGTGCCGAGGCCCGCAGGGTCGGCGGTGAGGCTGATGGTGTAGTAGGCGCGGTCGGACAGCCAGTCGGTCGTCAGATGGTCGGTCAACCAGCGCCGCCAGCGGATCTGCAGCAACTGGTTAAGGTAGGTGCGGTAGATCGAGATGGGAATGAGGACCGCCACGATGGGCACGAAACCAGGCATGAAGCCGGCATCCCCGGTGCGGTAACTGAACAGGAGCTGCATGAACAGCTCCAGGTTCTTGTTCTGCAGGCTGTCGAAGAATGCGCCGTTCCAATAGTTCAGTACGACGTTCGCGCCGACCAGCATCAGGTTCATCGCGACGATCAGCAACAACAACCCGCGCGCCGCCCATTTCTCCTCGGAGCGGAAATACGGCAGTGCCAGGCGCCAGGCATCGCTCAGGACGGGGCCGAGCGTCCGCATCAGTTCGACTCCTGCGGCGGCTGGGCCGTACGGAGCCGGATCACGCCTTTGACGCCGGCCGGTGCGACCACCTGTCCCTTGCGAAGGATGTCGATCCGC
>CAXTTB010000065.1:0-4545 GCA_964246905.1 uncultured Acetobacteraceae bacterium
GGCAGGCTCCGGCTCCGGCGGCGGCGGCGCGGACGGTTCGGGCGTAGGCGGTTCCGGGCGGACCAGGTCCGGCAGCGGAGCCGGCGGTTCCAGGACCGGAGGCGCCGGCATGGTCTGCGATGCCTGCGGCTCGGCCTCGGGGGTGGGCGGCAGGTTGGCAGCCGGGGCGTCGGACGGGGTGTCGAGCGCCTTTGTGGGCGCGGTGGGCGGCGTGGAGGAGCCGCCGTTCTCGAAAAGCAGGTCATAGGACGGCGCGACCGGCATCGGCGGCTCCGGCCTCCGCGTCACCAGCAGCGCGGCCAGCGCCAGCAGGTGCAGCAGCACGGACCCGATGAGCGCCCAGCGCCGGCGCGGGTCACGGGCCATGCTCAAGGTGCGACGCATCGGCAGGCGGCGCATCGGCAACTGGGGACTGGTCAACGGCAGGGGCATCGGAACCGGGCCATGCGGTGGGAATATAGGGGTTGGCGGCCAGTCATGGGTAGGCTTTCGCCGCATGATTGGCCCTGAACACTTGACAGAACGTCGCGCGCGCTCTTTCTACGCACTTCGCAAGGACGGCCGCGCCGGGCCGCCATGCCGAATGGCCTGCCGGCCATGCAGGGGCGTAGCTCAATTGGCTAGAGCGCCGGTCTCCAAAACCGGAGGTTGAGAGTTCGAGACCCTCCGCCCCTGCCAGCCGGCGCGCCTGTCGGCTGCGATGCTCGCTCCTCAAGAAAGTCTGGAATCCATGGCGTTGGCGGTTGACCCGGTGAAGTTCCTCCGCGAAGTGCGGACCGAGGTTGGGAAAGTGACTTGGCCGTCCCGCAAGGAGACGTTGGTCACGACTGGCCTGGTGTTCGCCTTGTCGGGGCTGGCGGCCATCTTCTTCTTCGTCGCCGACCAGATCATCGGGGTCGGCGTCCGCGCGCTGTTCGGCGTCGGGTTTTAAGGGACCAGTCATGGCCAAGCGTTGGTATGTCGTTCACGTTTACTCCGGCTTCGAGAAGAAGATCGCGCAGCAGGTCAAGGAGCAGGCCGCGCAGAAGGGTCTGGCCGACATGGTTGACGAGGTGCTGGTTCCTGCGGAGGACGTGGTTGAGGTCCGGCGCGGCCAGAAGATCAACGCGGAGCGCAAGTTCTTCCCCGGCTACGTGCTGGTCAAGATGGAGATGACCGACCAGACCTGGCACCTCATCAAGGACACGCCCAAGGTGACGGGCTTCCTCGGCACCAAGCTCCGGCCATCGCCCATCACCGACGCCGAGGCCGACCGCATCCTCAAGCAGAGCGCGGAGGGCGTGGAGCGGGCGCGTCCGGCCATCCTGTTCGAGGTTGGCGAGCAGATCCGCGTCGCAGATGGCCCGTTCACCAGCTTCAACGGCACGGTGGAGGAGGTGGACGAGGAAAAGGGCCGCGTGAAGGTCAGCGTGTCGATCTTCGGCCGGTCCACCCCGGTCGAGCTTGAATACAGCCAGGTCGAGAAGGTCTAGCAACCGATATAACCTGCTCAATTCACCGGCGAGCATGGTCACGCTGTTCATCGACGCGGATGCCTGCCCGGTGCGGGAGGAGGCGTTCCGCGTCGCGACTCGCCTCAACCTTCCGGTCCGGGTGGTGTCGAACGGTTCCCGCCCGATCCGGCCGCCGGGCCTGCCCAACGTCGAGATGGTCACGGTGGGCGGGAAGCCGGATGAGGCCGATGATTGGATCGCCGAGCGCATCGGCCCCACCGACGTGTGCGTCACCGCCGACATCCCGCTCGCATCCCGTTGCCTGGCACGCGGGGCGCGGGCGCTGTCGCATAACGGCCACGTCTGGACAGCGGACAATATCGGCTCCGCATTGGCTGGCCGGGAAATCTCAAGGCATTTGCGGGAGACCGGCGTCGGCGGTGGCGGCCCACCGCCACTGACGAAGGCGGATCGGTCGCGGTTCCTCTCCGCGCTGGACGCCCTGGCCCAAGCGGCGCTGCGTCAGGCGCCGAGGTAACGGCTCAAGGCGCGTCGCCGCGGCCCGGCTCGGCGTCGCTTCCCTCACGCAATTCTTCGCGGGTCATCGGCGTTTCCCGCCACTCGCCCTGGTCCGCGATGCTGGAGCCGCCCGGGAACTCGCCGAGGTTCTCCTGGATGCTGGCTTCCTCGACCATGACGCCGGGTATGGGATCAGGCTGGGTCATCGGGTTGGGCAACTGGCCGGTGCCGGCGGCGTCCTCCATGCGGATCAGCTCATCGGCCCGTTCGGTGAACTCGGCCATGTCGCCGGGAGGGCTGCCTGCCTGCTCCCACAGTTGCCGGGCGCGCGCCTCGATGCGCTGCGTGCGTTCTGGGGTGACTTCCAGGGGATTGTCTGACATCGCTCGGTCTTTCGTTGGTGCGGCAGACGTAGCGCGGCAGCGTGGCGCCGGGTTCCGGCCAGGGTGCAATCCAGGGCGCAATCAGGGCTGACGATTGCGGGCGCTACAGCATCAGTAAGCCGCGTCGCAGCCCTTTCGCAACCGCCTCAGCCCGGCTCCCCACGCCAAGCTTGGCGAACACGGCCTCCAGATGGAACTTGACGGTGTGCGCGCTGATGCCGAGCTGCCGCGCGACGGCCTTGTTCGTCATGCCCTCGCCGAGCGCGCGCAGGATCTCCAACTCCCGCGGGGTCAGCAACGGGCGCGTTGGCGCGGCCTCAGCGAAGCCCGGCACCGCAGCTTCCGGCAGGCTCACGCGCAGCCCGGCCGCCACGGCGCGCAGCCCGGCGTCGAGCTGCGCCGGCGTCAGCCCTGGGGGCAGCACGCTGGCCTCCTCATCGTCGCCCACCGCGAGGCGGAGCACCGGCAGGTTCGGGACCGTCGCCGCCGAGCCATCGGCCAGCACGACATCGGCCTCTGACGCGGCGGCCAGCGTGTGGCCGGCCAGGGCGACGCGGGCGGCGAGGTCTGCTTGGCGCACCGGCGACTGCGACGCCACCGCCACCTGCAATCCCAGCCGCATCGAGGCCGGCATCGCAAATGCCGCTGGCGCCTTCATGCGGCGGGCCGGGCGGCGATGAGAACCGGAACCTCAATCGGCGTTCCACCCCGCAGCAGCCGCAGGGTCACGTCTGTGCCGGCGGTGCAGCCGCCCAGCGCCTTCGCCATGGCCCGCAAGGGGAGGGCCGCGCCGTCCACAGTGAGCAGGATATCACCGGGCAGCACGCCGGCCTGCTCCGCCGGGCCAGGCGTCGCGAGGCTGACCACCATCAGGCCGGCGTCGAGGCCAGCCGCCGCCCGCCATCCTGCGGGGATCGACACCGGCTGCAGCCCCAGGCCCAGCCATCCGCGCGGCACCTGCCCGTCCGTCAGCAACGGCGGCAGCACGCGATCCACCGTCGAGGTTGGGATGACGAGGACGCGCCGGCGGGGGCCGAGCGTTGACATGCCCAGCAGCCCGCCCGCGGCGTCCAGCACCGGCCCGCCCTCGTCCTGTCCCGACAAGCGGGCGTCAAGGCTGATGAGCCGGTCGATCCGTCCGCCGGCCATGCTGTCCCACGCCGGGCCGACGCGGTAGAGCAAACCCAGCCGAGCCGTCGGGCTGCCGTCCATCGCTGCGCCCAGCACCAGTGCGAGGCCGCCGCTGCGCGGCTCGGCCGGTGCCGGCAGGGCCGGGCCATCGAATTGAAGCCGCAGCACGGCAACATTGGTGCCGGGATCGCGGCCGACAAGCTGCGCCTGCGCGTGGGAGCCGTCGGGCAACACGGCGGGGACCGCGGCATCCGAGGGCAAGCCCTGCTCGCTTGTCACGAGCACCCCTGGGCGCCAAAGCGTCGCCGTGCGCTGCGCGCCGGTCCCGGGATGGATACAGACCAGCCCGGCACCTGAGCCGGCCACGCGGGACACGAGCGCATCGGAGAACGTCAGCAATGGGTCAAGCATCCGGGCACCTCCATGGCGTCATCATATCGCCATGCAGGGGCCGCGCCGCCATAGGACGGATGGGGAGGGAGGGCCGGAAAGCTCCGCCTTGTTCACTGCCCCGGCGGCCCGCATATGTCAGCGCCCTCTATGGAGTCACCGCATATGCGACCGATATGCCTGGCCGTCCTGGCCGGACTGCTCGCGACACCGATCTTGCCGGCGGCCCACGCGCTTGCGGCCGGTGACGACCCCACCCGCATCGGCGATGTCAGCACCACGTTCCGCGTGATCGGCCGCAACGACCGCATCGTGGTGGACCGCTACGACGACCCGAGGGTGGACGGGATAAGCTGCTACGTCTCGCGCGCCGCGACGGGCGGGATCAAAGGCACGATCGGCATCGCCACCGACCCCAGCCGGTTCAGCATCGCCTGCCGCGCGACCGGCGCCGTCACCGTCCCGGACCGGCTGCCGGAGAACGAGGTCGTGTTCGGCGCCTCCGCCAACTGGCTGTTCAAGGAGATCCGCGTCACCCGGATGTGGGACCCGCAGAAACGGGTAGTGGTGTACCTCGTCTGGTCCACGCAGGCGCTCAGCCCGGGCGGCAGCCCTTACAACAGCATCAGCGTCGTGCCAGTGGGCACGCCTGCGCCTTAGTTGCCGGTCGGCCTGCCTGTGCCCTGATT
>CAXTTB010000065.1:4645-10235 GCA_964246905.1 uncultured Acetobacteraceae bacterium
TGCCAGTGGGCACGCCTGCGCCTTAGTTGCCGGTCGGCCTGCCTGTGCCCTGATTGCAGCAGCGCGGTCAGCCGGTCAGCCACCGCGCCAAAGGCGGCACGATTAGCGCCGTTACGATGCCGTTCAGGCCGATGGCCAGCCCGCCGAACGCCCCTGCTGTCTCATGCAGCAGTAGCACGCGGGCTGTCGCCAGACCGTGCCCGGCGGTGCCGGCCGCGAGGCCCCGTGCGCGCCAGTCGGTGATGCGCAGCACCGTCCAGAGCGGCGGCCCGATGATAATCGTGACCAGGCCCGTGAGCAGGACGAACACCGCAGCGAGGGAGGGATTGCCGCCGATCTGCTCGGCGACGCCCATCGCAATCGGCGTCGTCACCGACTTCGGCGCCAATGACAGCACGACCGGGTGCGACGCGCCGAGGGCACGGGCGATCAGCATGACGCTGGCAGCCGAGGTCAGCGACCCTGCCAGGATCGCCGGAATGATCGCGGGCGCGCTGCGGCGGATCTGGCTCCACGCGGCGTGCATCGGCACCGCAAGGGCGACCGTCGCCGGTCCCAGCAGGAAGTGCACGTACTGCGCGCCCTGGAAATAGGCGGAGTAGGGCGTGTGCGTGGCGAGCAGCAGCAACGACAGCAGCAGGATCGCGAGGAGGACCGGGTTGGCAAGCGGCCGGTCGCCCAGCGCCCGGCTGAGCGCCACGGCCGCCTGCCAGCCGACCAGCGTCGCCGTCAGCCCAAGCAGCGGCGTGGACTCCAGGTAAACCCAGATGGTGCCGAGCTGCGTCATTTGACGAGGCGCTGCATCACCAAGGCCGTGACCCCGAGGCCCAAGACGGTCGAAACCGTGATCGCGACGGCGATGGCCAGCCAATCCTGGCCGAGCGCGTCGAGCTGGGTGATGACCCCCACCCCGGCCGGCACGAACAGCAGCGACAGATGCCGCAGCAGGCCGCCTGCAGTGGACCGCATCGCCTCGTCCGGCCCGCCGCGCGCCGCGAGGATGGCGAGCAGCAGCACCAGGCCCAGCACCGGGCCGGGTATAGGCAACCCGGCGGCGCGGGCCACGACCTCGCCTGCGAACTGGCACAGGGTCAGGGCGGTGAGGGCGCGCAGCAAGGGCTATTGCGATTGGAGCGGCAGGCGAAGCTTGAAGCCGGCGCCGGGGCGGATACGGCGTTCCTGTTCGGCCTGCGCAGACGAGCCGTTTGAAAACCCCTCGCCCCGGTACTGCTCGCTACGGGAAAAGAGCCCCGGCGCAAGTTCGGGCGCGGCCTTGGCGCGCGGGCCGGTGGGCACGTCCAGGTCACGGTTGGGCGTGGGCGCCAGGTCGTAGTTGGGTCCGGGTCCGGCGGTGCCGGGGGGCGTCGGCGGCAGAGGCAGCAATGGTGAGGAGCGCGGCGTTGCCTGCAAGTTCAGGCTGCGATGCTGCTGCGGCAGGGCCGGTACCGGGGACAGCAAGACCAGCAAGAGCGGAGCCATGATCGACGCGAAGCGCCTCATGTCGCAGCCTCGTTGGGGATTTCGGGCGAGGTGCCGCGCTGGTCGCTGGACGGATTGCCGGCCGGTGTACCCAATGGCCCGTCGCCCGCGGCCTGCCAGGCGCGCAGCGACCAATGCACCGATGGGAACGCCAACTCGGTCCAGGGAATGTCCTTCCAGTCGAAGAGCCGGGTTTCAAGGCTCTCCTCGCCGGGAGCGAACGACGCCGCGCCGTCGAACCGGGCGCGGAAGATGACCTGCACCTGGCCGATGCGGCTGATGCTGAACACGGCGAGGATGCCGTCCAGGGCAATCCGGGCCTGAGCCTCCTCGAACGCTTCGCGTTGCGCGCCTTCCTCGACGGTTTCCTGCAATTCAAGGTATCCGGCCGGAAGCGTCCAATAGCCCCTCCGCGGCTCAATCGCCCGGCGGCACAGCAGCACCTGCCCGGCATGGATGACGACGGAGCCTACGACGATTTTCGGGTTCTCATAGGCGACATAGCCGCACTCGTCGCAAACGGCGCGCTCATGCGTATCGCCTTCGGGAACATGGTATGAGAAGCGCGGCATGGCCGCAGGGTGCTGCGCCGCGCCCGCGGGATCAAGAGGCGAGTCAGGCCTTGAAAGATTATACCGACAAGTTCAGCAGCGACCCGCGCGGCGTAAGCCCCGGCGGCGCGGTGCCGGGCAGGGCCTGCTTGCCCAATGGCGATGCCGATGCTGCGGAACCGGCGTCCCGCTGCTCGCGGACCGGACGGATCGGACCGGATTGCTGCGGCTTCGGCAGGGATACGGCGCCGGAGAAGGCCGAAAGGGAGTTTGTCGAGATCATGGAATTCATCATAAGCCGGAAGGATGACGAAAACGTTAAGAGGCCGGCGATTGCAGCGCCGCGACGCCGGGCAGCGTCTTGCCTTCCAGCCATTCCAGGAACGCGCCGCCTGCAGTGCTGACGTAGCTCAGCCGGTCCAGCACCCCGGCGTGGCGCAGCGCGGACACGGTGTCGCCGCCGCCCGCGACGCTGCGCAGCGCGCCCTGCGAGGTCGCCTCCGCGACCGAACGGGCCAACGCGGTGGTCGCCACGTCGAAGGGCGGGGTCTCAAACGCGCCGAGCGGCCCGTTCCAGACCAGCGTGCGGATCTCGGGCAGGCGATCCTGCAACGCCTGCACGGTGGAGGGACCCACGTCGAGCATCATGGCATCGGGCGGGATGGCGCCGACCGAGACGGTTTCCGTCGGCGGGTTGGCCCGGAACTCGCGGGCGACCACGGCGTCGGTCGGCAGCACGACCTCGCAGCCCGCCCGGTTCGCCTCCGCCAGGATGTCCCGGGCCGTCGCGTGCATGTCCGCTTCCTGCAGGCTCTTGCCCACCGCCGTGCCCTGCGCCGCCAGGAAGGTGTTGGCCATGGCGCCGCCGATCACCAGCACATCGACCCGGCCAGACAGGTTGCCCAGCAGCTCCAGCTTGGTCGAGACCTTGGAGCCGCCGACGATGGCGCACACCGGCCGGGCCGGGGTGCCCAGCGCCGCATCGAGTGCCTCAAGCTCCGCCTGCATCAGGCGCCCGGCATAGGCGGGCAGCAGGTGGGCGACCCCCTCCGTGCTGGCGTGCGCCCGGTGCGCCGCGGAGAAGGCGTCGTTGACATAAAGGTCGGCAAGCGCCGCAAGCTCGCGCGCGAAGGCCGGGTCGTTGGCCTCCTCGCCCGCATGGAACCGGGTGTTCTCCAGCACGAGCACGTTGCCGTCCGCCATCGCGGCAACGGCTCGCTGCGCCTCGGGGCCGATGCAGTCGGGCGCGAACGCCACGGCGCGGCCGAGTGCCTCGCCCAAGGCCTCGGCCATGGGCGCCAGGGACATCGCCGGCACCCGCTTGCCCTTCGGCCGGTCGAAATGGCTGCACACGATCACCCGGGCGCCGGCGTCCGCCAGCTCCCGGATGGTGGGGGACAGCCGCTCGATCCGCGTGAGGTCGCTGATGCGCCCGTCGCGGACAGGGACGTTCAGGTCGGCGCGCAGCAGCACGCGCTGCCCGGCCCAGCTTGCGCCATCCAGAGTGCGGACGGTCACGCCTGCATGGCCCCGAACAGCACCGCCGTATCGACCATGCGGTTGCTGAAGCCCCACTCGTTGTCGTACCAGCCCATCACCCGGGCCAACTGCCCATCGACCACCGCGGTCTGCGTCGCATCGAAGGTGCAGGACGCCGCTGAGTGGTTGAAATCGATGCTGACCAGCTTGGCCGTGTTGTAGTCGAGGATGCCGCGCAACGCGCCGGTAGAGGCCGCCTTCATCGCATCGTTGATCTGCGCGACCGTCGCCGCCTCGCGCAGGTTCACGTCGAGGCTGACCAGCGACACGTTGGGCACCGGCACGCGGATGGAGGTGCCGTCCAGCTTGCCCGCAAGCTCCGGCAGGACCAGGCCTACGGCCTTGGCGGCGCCCGTGCTGGTCGGGATGCTGGAAACGGCGGCGGCGCGGGCGCGGTGCAGGTCCTTGTGCAGCGTGTCCACGGTGTTCTGGTCGCCGGTGTAGGCGTGGATAGTGAGCATGTAGCCGCGCAGGATGCCGAAGCTGTCGTGCAGCACCTTCGCCATCGGCGCCAGGCAGTTGGTGGTGCAGGACGCGTTGCTGATGACGGTCATCTGCGGCGTGACGACCTGATGGTTCACTCCGTACACCACCGTCGCGTCCACCCCGTCCGCCGGGGCGCTGATCAGCACCTTGCGGGCGCCGGCGCCGTGGATCAGCGCGCTGGCCGCTTCCTTGCTGGTGAAGCGCCCGGTGCACTCCATCGCGACATCGACGCCTTGATACGGCACCTTGGACGGGTCGCGCTCCGCCGAAACCTTGATCGGGCCGAACGTCCGGCCTTGGCAATGGATCGTGATCGCGTCACCCTCGACCACGACCTCACCGGGGAAACGGCCATGCACGCTGTCGTACCGGAACAGGTGGGCGTTCGCCTCGACGCTGCCGAGGTCGTTGATGGCGACCGGCACGATGTCGTCCCGCCCGCTTTCGGCGATGGCGCGCAGCACCAGGCGGCCGATGCGCCCGAACCCGTTGATGGCGACCTTGACGGCCATGTGACCACTCTCCCCTCAGTTCGCAGCGAGCCGTTTTTTCACGGCGGTGGTGACGGCCTCCGGCGTGATGCCGAAATGCCGGAACAGCGTGTCGCCCGGCGCGCTGGCGCCGAAGCCGGTCATGCCGATGAACGCCCCGTCCGCGCCCAGCCAACGCTCCCAGCCGAAGCCGCAGGCCGCCTCGATGCCGAAGCGGGGTGCGCTGCCCAGGACACCCGCATGGTAGCTCTCGACCTGTTGCGAGAACAGGTCCCAGCACGGCAGCGACACTACGGCGACCGGGATGCCCTCCTCGGCCAACATGCGCCGGGCCTCGATGGCGATGGCGACCTCGGACCCGGTGGCGATCAGCGTGGCCTGCCGCGCGCCGCTGGCCTCGGCCAGGACATAGCCGCCGCGGGCGCTGCGGTTCTCGGCGGCGTCGCCGCGCAGCGCCGGGACAGCCTGGCGCGACAGCACCAGCAGGCTCGGCCCGTCGGACCGGCGGATCGCCAGCTCCCAGCACTCGGCGGTTTCCATGGCGTCTGCCGGGCGCATGACGTGCAGGCCGGGCATGGCGCGGAGCGAGGCGAGCTGCTCGACCGGCTGGTGCGTCGCCCCGTCCTCTCCCACGCCGATGCTGTCATGCGTCAGCACATGGACCACCCGCTGGCGCATGATGGCGGCGAGGCGGAGTGCCGGGCGCATGTAGTCGCTGAACACCAGGTACGTGCCGGAATACGGCAGCAGCCCGCCATGCAGGGCCAGGCCGTTCATGCATGCGGCCATGCCGTGTTCGCGGATGCCGTAATGCACGTAACGTCCGGCGTAGCTGCCGGGTGCCACCGGCGCCATGCCGCGGACCATCGTGAGGTTCGAATTCGTGAGATCCGCCGACCCGCCGACCAGTTCGGGCACGGTCGGCGCGAGCGCCGCGAGCGCCTGCTGGCTGGCCTGCCGGGTGGCGAGCGCCGGGCGGGCGTCGGCGAACTCGGCTTTAAGGGCCGCCATCGCCTCATGCCAGGCGTCTGGAAGGCGGCCCGC
>CAXTTB010000065.1:10245-12164 GCA_964246905.1 uncultured Acetobacteraceae bacterium
CCGCGCACGCCCACCACGCGCTCGAACGCGGCCCGCAGCGGGTGCTGGGCGAGCCGTTTCAGCCAGGCCCGGCGCGCGGCGGTTCCGCGCCGGCCGGCGGCGGCCCATCGCTGCGTCAGGTCGGGGGGCACGCTGAACGGAGGATGGTGCCAGTCCATTGCCTGCTTGGCTGCCCGAGCCTCCGCGTGGCCCAACGGCCCGCCGTGGCACGCCGCCGTGCCCGCCTTGGTCGGCGCGGCAAAGCCGATGATGGTGCGGCAGGCGATCAGCGTCGGCTTCTTCGACCGCAGCGCCAGGGACAGCGCCGCCTGCACCTGATGGGCATCGTGCCCATCCACCCGCTTCGTCGCCCAGCCCATTGCGGCGAAACGCTTGAGCTGATCGTCCGAGGACGACAGCACCGCGTCCCCATCCCTCGACGTGCCGTTGTCGTCCCACAGCATCGTCAGCTTCTCCAGCCGCAGATGCCCGGCGAGGCTCGCGGCCTCGTGGCTGATTCCCTCCATCAAATCGCCATCGGAGGCGATGACCCAGGTGCGGTGGTCCACCAGGCTCTTGCCGTAGCGCGCCGCCATCATGCGCTCGGCCAACGCCATGCCGACGGCGGTGGCCAGGCCTTGGCCGAGCGGCCCTGTTGTAGTCTCAATCGCCGGATGCTCGCCGTGCTCTGGATGCCCGGCGGCTGCGCTGTCGAGCTGGCGGAAGCGTTCCAGCACCTCGATCTCCATGCCGGCGTGCCCGGTGAGGTGCAGCAGCGCATACAGCAGCATGGACCCGTGCCCGGCGGACAGCACGAAGCGGTCGCGGTCCGGCCAGCGAGGGTCAGCGGCGTCGAACCGCAGCATCCTGGTCCACAGCGCGGTGGCAACGTCCGCCATGCCCATCGGCATCCCGGGATGCCCGGAGCCTGCCGTTTCCACTGCGTCGATGGCCAGAGCGCGGATCGCGTCCGCCATTCGGCGCTCCACCGTGGCGGGCCGGGCCAGGATGTTCGCCTGGGCGCGAAGCGCTGGGGCGTCCTGTCCTGCCCGATCCCGGACCAGGTATTCTGCCGCGCGACTGCCTTCCATCAAACCTCCGCTTGCCGCGGCCCAAGCGCCACAGGGCAGGCCGCTATACGGGCGGAGGGGCGCATGGGCAAGCCCTGCGGTCCACGTAGGGCGCGGCGACCGACCCCATCTCCGACCGCCTTGCCGCCCTTCAACCCGGCCCCAGCGTGCGGTTCGCCCGGGCCACCACCGCTTCGAACAGCATCTGGCAGCCGGCCTCCGCCTCTCCGGGTTCGATGCTTTCGGCCTCGTTGTGGCTCAGCCCGTCCTTGCACGGCGTGAAGATCATCGCCGTCGGGACGTGCCGCGCGACGTAGATAGCATCGTGCGCTGCGCCGGACACGATCTCCCGGGCGGACAGCCCGAGGCGCGCTGCTGCCTGGCGCACCAGCTCGACACAGTCCGGGTCGAACGGCTGGGCCGGAATGCGGAACAACTCGCGCAGATCGAGCGCCACGCCGCAACCGCGGGCGATGGCGTTCGACTCCTGGGAGAACTCCGTGGCCAGCCGGTCGATCTCGCCCTCGTCGGGATGGCGGAACTCGACGCTGAACCGGACCTCGCCCGGCACGACGTTGCGGCTGTTGGGCAGGACGTGGAGCTGGCCCACCGTGCCGCGCCCGTCCTCGCCGCGGGCGCGCATCATGCGGTCCACCAGATCGATCACCCGGGCGGCGCAGACCAGCGCGTCCCCCCGCGTGCTGGGCGGCGTGGTGCCGGCGTGGCTGTCCTGCCCGGTGGCCACCGCGTCGTACCAGACCTGCGCCTGGCCGCCGGTCACGATGCCGACCTGCCTGCCTTCGCGCTCCAGGATCGGGCCTTGCTCGATATGCAGCTCGAAATAAGCGTCGGCCGGGAAGGGACGGGCGG
>CAXTTB010000066.1:0-12157 GCA_964246905.1 uncultured Acetobacteraceae bacterium
CGGCGAGGGCACGGCGGCTATGGTCCAGCCGGAGCGCGCCGGGTTGGCCGGCAGTGTGGAGCATACCGGCAAGAGGCCGACGCCCAGGCAGGTGACGACGCACTCGGTAGCCGTCAGGCAGCCGGGGCAGTGTTGCGGCGCCTTGGGCCGTACGCTGCCGGAGTCGGAGGTCTGCGCCCGCTCAGTTGCGGACGACTTGCCATGAACGTGCGGGATGCCGTCGGCGTGGGTGTGTGTAACTGGGGCAGGAACGGCTTGATGCCCACTATGCGGCATGGACGCGAAGGCCGGCATCGCCAGCCCGGCCAGCAGGACCAAAGCCGGCACCCAGGCCGCACGTCGGAAGCGGGTCAGGCGCATGGCGCAACGATACGGGCCGGGGCGCATCGCTGTCGAGTGTGGCCGCGCGGACAGCTCAGGTCGCCAGCGGGCGCGCCGGGTAGCCCTCGGCGGCCAGTGCTTCCGTGATCCGGTCCGGGGACGCCGTGCCCTCGCGGATCGTGACTCGGCCGGCGGAAAGGTCCACCGCGACCTGCGCCACCGCGTCCACGCCGTAGATCGCTTCCGTCACGGCCCGCACGCAATGGCCGCACGTCATGCCGGACACCTCGAACTCCTGCATCGCACCCTCCATGCTTGGCCCAATGATGCAGCCTTACACCGTGAGAAGGTCAAGCGGTTCCCTCGCCGTCGCACGGACGTCATCAGCAAGGTGCCGAACAGCTTCGGTTTTCGGCGGGTTTGAACAGGCACCAGGCCCCTTGACCTTCCCACGCTGGAAGCTGCCCGCCTCCGCGCGGAAGCCGGCGCAACGGGAGACACAGCCTGCCGCGCACGATCCTGATGGCCAGCGCGCTCGGCGCCGCGTCGTCCTCCTGCTTTCACGCCGCGGTGGCGATCCATCCGAGGATGATCGAGGCGGCGTGGGCGCAGGCGGAGCGCGGCGTCGCCGGGCGAATGGAGGGGCACGCCGGCATGGACATGTCGCTCTCGGGCGGCACGGTGCTGTCCCGGGCGTTGTCAGAGCGCGACTTCACGCCGCCGGTGGAGGCCGCCGCTGCTCCGCTGAACAAGACGGCATAGCCCCCGGGCTATGCTGTCCGGACATCGTGACGCACACGGTTTGGGAAAAAGCGAAGTTGCTGGCGCGCGTGCGCCGCATGAAGGGCCAGATGGAGGCTATCGAGCGCGCTCTGGAGGGCGAAGCCGGCTGCGGGCAGGTCATGCACCTGATCGCAGGCGTGCGCGGCGCCATGGCCGGGCTGATGGCCGAGGTGGTCGAGGACCATGTCCGCACGCATCTGGTGGACCCGGAGCATCCCGGCGCGCTGGACGCCGAGGCGGCCTAGCAAATGCTCGACGTCGTGCGGACCCATCTCAAGTAGGCCCGACATGGAGGACGCCCAAACGCTTGCCGCTTCGCGCCTGTTCGCGCCGGTCGCTATCCACTTCGCCGAAGCGATCCCGATTGCGGTCCTCGGCCTGGGCGTGAACGCCGCCAGCGCCTGGTTGCCGAGTGGAAGTCAGCACGGCCACCACCACGGGCACCATGGCCACGATCACATCGGCCACGGGCACAGCGGCCACGGGCACAGCGGCCACGGGCACAGCGGCCACGGGCACAGCGGCCATGGTCACGGCGGCCATGGTGTCACGGCGAGGAGCGCCGCATCGCGACGCCCGGCGGCGTGCTGGCGCTGACCGTGTTCGAGGATGGCGTGCCGTCCGTGTTCCGGTTGCGCGCGGAGGCCGGCTCCCTGCCAGCCGCGGGCGCCGTCACGGTCGAGACGGTGCGTCCGGACGGCGGGCGCCGGGTTTTCGCCATGCAGGACTGCGGCGGCTGGCTGGAGGGTGCCGAGGCAATCCCCGAGCCGCACGCCTTCACGGCCCATGTGCGCGTCGAGGGACAGGCTTACCCAGTGGTGTTCAAGGAGCACGCCCATGAGGAGCACGCCCATCGGGGGCCTGGTCATGGTCATGGGGCGGCGTACCGGGACGACAACCTGCGCGCGGCCGTGTTCCACGTCCTCGCCGACGCGGCCGTTTCCGTGCTGGTCATCGTCGGCCTCGTGCTGGCCCGCGCCTTCGGCTGGCTCTGGATGGACCCGCTCGCCGGCATCGTGGGCGCGCTCGTCATCGCGAGCTGGTCATGGGGCCTGGTCCGCGACACCGGGGCCATCCTGCTCGACATGGTGCCGGACCGCCGGATCGCCGACGGCGTGCGCCAGGCGGTCGGCGCGGAGGGCGACCGGGTGGCCGACCTGCACCTGTGGCGGCTCGGGCCGGGGCACCTCGGCGCCATCCTGTCCGTCGCCACGGCGCAAGGGCGCGGGCCGGAGTTCTACCGCGCCCGCCTGACCCGCTTTCCCGCGCTGTCGCACGTCACCGTCGAGGTGCGCCAGGCGGCATGACGCCTGCGGCCGGCGGCATCGGAACTGCAGCCGAGCGAGGGCGCCTCAGTCACGGCCATGCCGTCGCGATGGCCGCGGGGCCGGCGCCCATGTCGAGCGAGGTGCCGGGCCAGAGCTTGGTGCCGTCCCAGCGGAACACCTGGATGGTGCGTTCGACCATGTTCTGCACCAGGACGGTCCGGCCGTCGCGGGAGAACGCGATGCCCTGCGACCAATGGCCGATTGGCGCATCGGCCACCGGCTTCAACTGCTTGTCGGCCAGCGCATACATCGTCAGGCGGCCGCGGTCGCCGCGGAACGGGCTGCTGGCCGGCTTGGTCGTGCCCTCCTGAGTGCCGACCGCCAGGATCTTGCCCTCGGGCGACCATTTCACGCCTTCGGGCGAGCAGCCGACCGAAACCGTCTGCACGGTGCGGAAGGGTTGGACGGTCAGGTCGATCAGGCTGACGGTGTCGGCGTCGCCGTCGCCCCGGCCCATGTTGCCCACCGCCGCCATCGTGCCGTCAGCCGTCACGTCGATGGTGTAAGGCGCCACCCCGGTGGTGATCTGCCGGGCGCCGAGCTTGACGGACGCGCCGTCGATGTCCAGCACCTGCACCATGTTGTCGCCATAGCGCGTGACCAACGCCGCCTTGCCGTCAGCGGTGAACGCGATCCCGCTCGGCATCGACTTCGGGCCGATGGCCACCGTGCCGGCGGGCGTCAGGCGGCGGTCATTGACCGTGAACACCGATACCGTCCCGGCGAAACGGTTCGCCACCAGCGCCATGGCGCCGTCCGGCGCGATGCGGACGGTGGCGGCGCCTGCCTCGGCTCGCAGGCTCTGCACCACCTGCGGCGGCGTCATCGTCAGGTCGATCACTGAGATCCGGTTGTCCGGGCTGATGCCCGCCGGGCCGGCGGGATCGGCCTTGGTGGCGGAGGTGACGATGGCGAAGCTCTCGTCCTTGGCGACCGCGACCGCCATGGGCGGCCCGACGACGCTGCCGGGCAGGTCGAGGGTGGCGCGGATGCTGGGCGGGGACGCGGCCAGGTCGATGACGCTCAGGGTGTCGGACGCCGCCTCGGGCGGCGCGACCTGGACGCCGTTGTCCAGGATGGTGTGCGCGTCGTTGGACGAGAGCGCGAGGTCGGCGCGGGCCGGCGCCGCCCACGCCGCCGCGGCCAGCAGGCCGGCAAGCACCATCCGCATCGTATCCCTCCCGCAACCCTCTGGCAGGACGTTACGGCGTGTTGCGGCGGTTGACCACACCCTCGACGTGCTTGGCAATCGCCAGGGCGGAGGTGAGGCCGGGGCTTTCGATCCCGAACAGGTTCACGAGGCCGCCCAGCCCGTGCTGCGCCGGGCCGGACAGTAGGAAGTCGGCGGCAGGTTCACCGGGGCCGCTGATCTTGGGCCGTATCCCCGCGTAGCCCGGCGTCAGCGCGCCGTCGGGCAGGCCGGGCCAGTAGCGGCGGATCGCCGCGTAGAACCCATCTGCCCGGCGGATATCCACGTCGTATTCCTCGTGTTCGACCCATTGCACGTCCGGGCCGAACCGCGCCTGGCCGCCCAGGTCCAGCGTCAGATGCACGCCAAGACCCGCCGCTTCCGGCACCGGGTAGATCAGGCGTCGGAACGGGGCGCGGGCGGCCAGCGAGTAGTAGCTGCCTTTGCAGAAATAGGCCTGTGGGATGGTTTCCGGCGGGATGCCCTCGATGCGCCGGGCGATGTCGGGCGCATGGAGGCCGACGGCGTTCACCAGGACCTCGCAATGGAGATCCATCGGTTCCGCGCCGCCGATCCGCAGCGAGAAGCCGCCGCCCGGCAGCGCCGCGCCGGACAACACGGGGGCGTGGAAGACGACGGCGCCGCCGGCGTTCTCGGTGTCGCCTTGGTATCCCAGCATCAGGGCATGGCTATCCACGATGCCGGTGGAGGGCGACAGCAGGGCGGCCGAGACGTGCAGCGCAGGCTCCAGCCGCTCCGCCTCCGACCCGTCCAGCCATTCGAGGTCATCGACGCCGTTCCGCGCGGCCTTGGCGCGGATGGTGTCGAGCACCGGGACCTCCGCCGGCTCGGCGGCGACGATCAGCTTGCCGAGGCGGCTGTGCGGGATGCCGCGCTCGGCGCAGTAGTCGTAGAGCATGTGCTTGCCCTGCACGCAGAAGCGCGCCTTGAGGCTGCCGGCGGGGTAATAGATGCCGGCGTGCACGACCTCCGAGTTGCGCGAGGAGGCGCCGGTGCCGATGCCGTCCGCGGCCTCCAGCACCCAGACCTCCCGGCCCGACAGCGCCAAGGCGCGGGCGACGGCCAGGCCCACCACCCCGGCGCCGATCACCACGCATTCCACCCGTTCCGTCACGCAAACCTCTCGATTTTTCAGGAAAGCAAGCGCCGTTGCCGCCTGCTGGTCAAGCCGGACGCTCGCGGTTCTCGTCCTCCCGGTCGCTGCTGACGCCCACGGTGCGGATAAGCGCCGGGTGCAGCACGTAGGCGTCCAGGCGGTCGGTGCGGGCGATGTCGCGGCGCAGCCGGTCGAGCGTGTGCCAGGAAAAGGCATGACGGGGCAGGGCGGCGATGGCGGCGGCGTCCATGCCGTAGGCCAGCAGCCGCCAGTCGAGGTCGCCGGCGAAGCCATCCTGCGCCACCCAACGCAGCAGCTTCGCCGCGCCTTGCGCGCTCAGGAGGTAGCCGTCGCCGCCCGGCGCGTTGTCCTCCGGTGGGAAGCCGCGCAGGACGTCCGCCAGCCGGTGCAGGCTGGGCCGCGTGGCGGCATCCGGGTCCAGTTGCGGCTCAAGGCGGTCGTTCACGAAGCAGATGTCGTAGCCCGGCGGCAACCCCAGCGGGCCGAGCCGGGCGGGCAGGTCGGCCAGCGGGATCACGTCGTCCTCGATGACCAGCAAATGACTGAGGCCGCGTGCCGCCATGCTGTCCCAGGCTGCGGCATGGCTCAGGAAGCAGCCGAGCGTGCCGCGCATCGCCGGGTCGCCCCCCAGCCGCTGGATGGCAGAGGTCGGCAGGCGGCTGCCGTCGATGCCGGGGATGCGGTGCAACGGCACGGGACCATGGCCGAACAGCCGCTCGGTCCATGCGAGGCGCTCGGTGTTGCGGTCGAGGTTGACAACGGCGATCCCGTAGGCGTCCCCATGCGCCGGCTGGTCTCGGAGCCAGGCGCCGACGCGCCCGTGCATCAGAGTTGCGCGGCGCTTGGCGTCGTACTCGGCGCTGGCGGGATCGAGCCGCAGGGCGATGGCGAAATCCTCGGCTGCCGCGGACCAGTTGCAGAGTTGCCGCGCCACGTCGGCGCGCAGGGCGTGCAGCGCCGGGTGGTCCGGCCGGTGCCGCAGCATGGCGGTTGCCCGCCCGTGCAGCGCGTCCAGATCGTCCATGTGGAAGGCATACAGGGCCGTGTAGTGCGCCAGCCACTCCGCATCGGGCAGGTGCCGGGCCGCCCGGCGGAACTGCGGGTCGGCGTCCGGGTATTGCCCCACCGACTTGAGGTCGCGCTTGAGTTCGAGCGCCAAGGCCCAGTCGTCCGGATGTTGCTGCAGCGCCGCGCGCCAGGCCGCCACGGCACGGGCGTGCTCTCCAGCATCTCGGGCTTGCAGCGCCGTGAGGGTTTCTATCAACGTGGGTGCCCCGTACGGGATTCGAACCCGTGTTACAGCCTTGAAAGGGCCGTGTCCTAGGCCTCTAGACGAACGGGACCGCGGCCGGGGCGTAGCGCGGGCGGGGCTGCCGGGTCAAGTCGTCTCGACCGCTCCCGCTCAGGCCGTTTCCGGGGCATGAAGGCCCAACTCGCGTTCCATCGCCTCGCGCATCAGGAACTTCTGCATCTTGCCGGTGACGGTCATCGGGAACTCGTCCACGAAGCGCACGTGGCGCGGCACCTTCTGATGCGCGATCTGGCCGCGGCAGAACGCCTGGATATCGGCCTCCGTCAGGCTCTCCCCGGCGCGCAGCTTGACCCAAGCGCACAGCTCCTCGCCGTATCTCGGGTCCGGCACGCCGAAGGCCTGAACATCCTGGATGGCTGGGTGGCGGTACAGGAACTCCTCGACCTCCCGTGGGTACACGTTCTCGCCCCCGCGGATCACCACGTCCTTGATGCGGCCGACGATGTTGCAGAAGCCGTCCGCATCGATGGTGGCAAGGTCGCCAGTGTGCATCCAGCGCGCCGGGTCGATCACGCTTCGGCTGCGCGCCTCGTCGCCCCAGTAGCCCAGCATCACGCTGTAGCCCCGGGTGCACAGCTCGCCCGCGACCCCGCGCGGCACGATGCGGCCCTCGGCGTCGATGACCTTCACCTCCAGGTGCGGATGCACCCGGCCCACCGTGCTGACCCGGCGCTCCAGCGGGTCTGCCGTGGAGCTTTGGAAGCTCACCGGGCTGGTCTCCGTCATGCCGTAGCAGATGGTGATCTCCCGCAGGTTCATGCGCTCCACGGCGCGGCGCATCACCTCGATGGGACAGGGGGAGCCGGCCATGATGCCGGTGCGCAGGCTGCTGAGGTCGAAGCGGTCGAACTCCGGGTGCTCAAGCTCCGCGATGAACATGGTGGGCACGCCGTGCAGGCCGGTGCAGCGCTCGTCCGCCACCGTCTGCAGCACGTCGAGCGGGTCGAAGCCCGGCGCGGGATAGACCATGGCGGCGCCGTGCGTCGTGCAGGCGAGGTTGCCCAGCACCATGCCGAAACAGTGATACAGCGGCACCGGGATGCACAGCCGGTCCGCTTCCGACAGGCGCATGGCCTCGCCGATGAAGTAGCCGTTGTTCAGGATGTTGTGGTGGGTGAGCGTGGCGCCCTTCGGCGCGCCGGTGGTGCCGCTGGTGAACTGGATATTGATGGGGTCGTCGAACTGCAACAATGGTTGCAGCCGGGCCAGCGCCGCCCGATGCGTGTCGGTGGCGAGGCCAGGCACGTCGTCGAACGGCACGCAGCCCGGCTCGTGGCCTCCGATCTGGATCACCGTGCGCAGCGCCGGCAGCCGCGCGCTGGACAGGCGGCCCGGTTCCGACGCCGCAAGCTCCGGCACCACCTGCGCCAGCATGGCGAGGTAGTCGCTTGATTTGAACCGCGTCGCCGTGACCAGCGCCTTGCAGCCTGCCATGTCGAGCGCGAACTCCAGCTCCGTCGCGCGGTAGGCCGGGTTCACGTTGACCAGGATGATGCCGGCCTTGGCGGTCGCGAACTGCACGACGACCCATTCGGCGTTGTTCAGCGACCAGATGCCCAGCCGGTCGCCGCGCGTGAGTCCCAGCGCCAGCAGCCCGGCGGCGAACGCCTCCGCCCGCCGCACGAGCTCGGCATAGGTCCAGCGCACGTTTTGGCTCGGGACGATCAGCGCCGGGCTGTTGGGGACGCGGGCGGCGGTACGGTCCAGGTTCTGGCCCAGCGTCTCGCCGAGCAGAGGCACGTCCCGCGCGCCGTGCACGTAGCTGCTCCCTGGGCTGATGCCTGTGGTCATGCGGCGCTCCTGGCCTATATTCGGCATGAACACAAAAGGAATCCCCTCGTGTCCGCAAGCCTGCCGAACCGCCTGCCTGGCCTCAACTTCGACCTGGGCGAGGCGGCCGACATGCTGCGCGGCTCGGTCGAGACGTTTGCGGCCGACGAGATCGCGCCCCGCGCGGCGGAGATCGACCGCAGCAACGACTTCCCGGCCGACCTGTGGCGCAAGATGGGCGACCTCGGCGTGCTCGGCATCACGGTGGAGGACGAGTACGGCGGCGCCGGCATGGGCTACCTGGAGCACTGCGTGGCGATGGAGGAGATCAGCCGGGCCAGCGCCTCCGTCGGCCTGAGCTACGGCGCGCACAGCAACCTCTGCGTGAACCAGATCCGCAAGAACGGCAGCGAGGCGCAGAAGCGGCGCTACCTGCCGGGCCTCGTCAGCGGGGCACAGGTGGGGGCGCTGGCGATGAGCGAGCCGGGCGCCGGGTCGGACGTGGTGTCCATGCGGCTGCGGGCGGACAGGCGCGGCGACCGCTACGTGCTGAACGGCACCAAGATGTGGATCACCAACGGGCCGGAGGCGGACGTGCTGGTGGTCTATGCCAAGACCGACCCGGCCGCCGGACCGCGCGGCATCACGGCGTTCCTGATCGAGCGCGGGATGCCGGGCTTCTCCTGCGCGCAGAAGCTCGACAAGCTCGGGATGCGCGGCAGCAACACCGGAGAGCTGGTGTTCCAGGACTGCGAAGTGCCGGAGGAGCATGTGATGGGCGGCGTGGGCCGCGGCGTCAACGTCTTGATGTCCGGCCTTGATTACGAGCGCGCGGTGCTGGCGGCGGGTCCGCTCGGCATCATGCAGGCCTGCATGGACGTGGTGCTGCCGTACATCCACGAGCGCAAGCAGTTCGGCCAGGCCATCGGCGAGTTCCAGCTCATGCAGGGCAAGATCGCCGACATGTACACGACGCTGAACGCCGCCCGGGCGTATGTGTATGCCGTCGCCAAGGCCTGCGACCGCGGGGAGACGGCGCGCAAGGACGCGGCGGGCGCCATCCTGTACGCGGCGGAGCGGGCGACCTGGATGGCATTGGAGGCGATCCAGGTGCTGGGCGGCAACGGCTACATCAACGATTACCCGACCGGGCGGCTGCTGCGGGATGCCAAGTTGTATGAGATCGGGGCGGGGACGAGCGAGATCCGGCGGATGCTGATTGGGCGGGAGCTGTTTCGGGAGAGTGCGTGAAAGCCCAGGCCGGCCGTCGAGTCCACGACAGCCCTCTGGGCAAATGGAACAAGGGGTTTTGCAGAAAACGATGCTGCCAATTGGTTACATGTATAAGGCAGTTGTAAAGAGGCCAGATTGGCTCATAGCAGGCAATGTTGAAAATCTATACTCCATAAGTGACCACGGTTCAAAGAATTTTGCTAAATACGTCAATTACTGTAAAAATAATTCTTGTTGGCTGTTCGACCATCCTGACACAATGAAGGAGATTGCCTTAGAAGAAGTTGTTGATCTATCCAGCATGACCCTTTTCTATTACGAGGCTTTCGAAGAGCAGTTCGACAATGACACAAAGGAATGGTCCAGGTTTGAACCCGAGCCGTCTTTTCCGACCTGCATCGAGAGGCCGGGATCGGCTCGTCTCGAAGGCTTCGACGTCGCCACATTCAGTGCAGGCAACGGTCCCGAATGCTCTCCGCTTTGCTGCAACAGCCTGGCCGGAGGTCTCGCCGTCAATCGGCACTGCCTTTTTGAAACATTCGACCAGGCGAAAGCGGCGCTGGAAGCGGGGAAGTTCGACAATTCCGAACCGGGGCCGTTCCGCATCATCGCGGTCTTCACGCTCGATTAAGGTAAAGATTTGAAACCCCTCCGCGCCAGCGCCGCGCAATACCTGGCCGGCCTCGCCACCCGCATCGCCGCAGGCACTTCCGGCACCGCTCCCGCCGCCAGGGGCAACCTGCTGACCGTGGACTTCGGCTCGCCGACAGGCCGGAGCGCCCCGGCCACGCTGTGGGGGATCGCCTGCGCCGCGCCGCAGAACCGCGATTTCGCCTTGTGCGCCGATCCGAAGTTCCTGGCCGCCGCGGCGCGCATCGCGCCCTCGCTCGTGCGGCTGAACAGCAACGCGGGCATCGGCAGCACCGGCTCCAACTACTGGAGCGATGCGATCTTCGCCAAAGGGGTGAATGCGCCGAACTGGAAAATCCTCGAGAACTTCACCCGCAACGCCGCGAAGTTCATCCGTCCGGGCTGCCGCCTGATCGTGGGCGTGAGGCTGGACGGGCGCAGCCCCTCCGACTACGCCTCGATGTGCGCCCAGATCGCGCGGCGATTGAAGGACGCCGGCCTCGACGTCTGGGGGATCGAGGTCGGCAACGAGAACGACAAGCTGGCGATCGACAGCTACTGCGCCCTGTTCAACGCCGCCGCAACCGCCGTCCACGCGGCCGATCCAGCCATCCGCATGATCGGCCCCGTGGACAGTTGGTGCAACGGCGACCGGCTGGCCTCGTTCGCCCAAGCGTGCGGGGACCGGATCGGCGCCGTGTGCTTCCACTCCTACCGCTACGGCATGGGGGCTGGGGAGGTGCTGACCGACGCGCAACTCTTCAACACGCGCT
Source organism: uncultured Acetobacteraceae bacterium (assembly GCA_964246905.1). Classification (GTDB taxonomy): domain Bacteria; phylum Pseudomonadota; class Alphaproteobacteria; order Acetobacterales; family Acetobacteraceae; genus CAHJXG01. Next base: position 10,478 of record CAXTTB010000066.1, read on the forward strand.
CGGCCGACGACATGCGGACGGCCCGCGCGGCGCTGGCCGGCACCGCTGCGGCCGACGCGCCGATCTTCATCGGGGAATACAACATCGATTTCAACGCGGTCAACGAGGTCCGCCAGCAGCGGCCGGTCGGCGCGGTGTTCGCCGCCTACTTCATGCTCACGGCGTTCCAGACCGGCTTGGGCCTCGACATGGGCGCCTTGTGGGAGATGTTCGGCGACGGGCAGTACGGCGTGATCCGCGAGGACTACAGCATCGGCCCGCAGGGACGGCTGCTGTCGAAGGCGGCGGCGGTCATGGGCGGAGCCGAGGTGCCCGCAATGCTTGCGGGCAGCAACGCCTTGGCGCTCGCAACCACCAACGGCGACAAAATCGGCGTGATGATCGTGAACCATGGCGCTTCGCCGTTGTCAGGGCCGGTGGCCCTCGGCCATATGCCCGGCAATGCCGAAACGATCAACCGCTGGGAGATGAGCGGCGCCAGCCCCGGCGTGCCTGCCACGATCAGGGTCAGGGCCGGCATGACGGACGCGCTCACGGTGCCAGCGATGAGCGTGGTGATCCTGCATAGCTGACAGGAAGCGGTGTGGGCGCCAGGGGGCGGGTTTCGGCCGCTAGTTCGTCGCCCGCGCCGCCGCCACCGCCTGCTGCAGGTCGCCCAGCTCGATCAGCCCGGCGAACACCTTCTTGCCCACGATCAGCGCCGGCGTCCCCTGCAAGCCGATCTGCTGGGCGAGCGCGATGTTGGCGTCGAGCCGCGCCTTGATCGCCGGGTCGTCCATGTCGCGCAGCAGCCGCCCGCCGTCGAGGCCCAGGCGTTCGGCCATCGCGCGCAGCGTGTCGCGGGTGGGCGGCGCGGAGTCGTGCATCACCGCGTCCTGCAGCTTGAAGTAGCCGCCCTGGCGCTGCGCGGCCAGCAGCGCACGGCCTTCCAACTGGCTGGCGGGACCGAGGATCGGCAGGTCCTTGAACACGATCCGCACGTTCGGGTCGGCCTGCAGCAGCGCGGCGTGGGTGGGCAACATGCGGCGGCAATAGGGGCAGCGCGTGTCGTAGAACTCGACGACGGTGACGTTGGCCAGCGGGTTGCCCAGCACCGGGTCGGCCGGGTCCACGAGGCTGCCGGCGAGCTTCGCCAGGGTGCTCTGCGTGGCTGCGTCCTCGCGCCGCGCGTCGTCCGCCTGCAGGGCCTGCACCGCGTCCCGCAGGATCGACGGGTCGGTGCGGAGCGCCTCGCGCAGTATGCCGACGACCTCGGACCGTTGGGCGGGGGTGAGGCTTTGCCCGGCGGCTGGGGCGGCCAGCAGCAGCGCGAGGACGGCGGGAAGGGCTGGGCGCATCGGGTTGATCCTTGGGCAAGGGGCGGCGCTGCCCCGGCATGACGTATCCTGGCTTGGCACGGATTGGGCATAGCACTGGTTGCCGCTCCGGGCGAAGGCGGCTATGGCACGGCGCTCAGAATGCGAAAGGACTGCCCGTTGGGACACCGCAGGATCGAGGCCGCGGCACCCGGGCGCGCCGGGGCCGGCGCGCGCCGCAAGGGGGTGCGGCGCCGTGCGGCGGTCCTGCTGGCGTCGGCGCTGGCGATGTCCGGTTGCGGCACGCTCGGATCGCTCCGGCAAACGTTCCTGGGCGGCCAGTCGGCGTCGGGCGGGTCGCAGCGGCTGACCGGCTTCATCGGCC